>NZ_JBAPPI010000216.1:0-6693 GCF_049280035.1 Mycobacterium sp.
TGTCGCGCGCGGTTTGGCGGGCGTCCTCGCGCAGCGCCCGCCACCGCCGCCGTGACGCAGCAGCAGGCCAGTTGACGGCGTTGTCGTAGCCGCACGCCGCTTCCACCATCGCCAAGCACGCCCCGAGGCCGTCGGTGAGGCAATGTGAGACGACCAAGCTCACCCCCGCGCCGCCATCGGTGAACGGGAGCACCGCAAGGTGCCATCCGGGTCCGTGCTCGGCATCCAGGGGAATGGCGGCCTGCTCGCTGAGCCAGGTGTCGAATTCTTCACGCGGCCGAGGCGTCGCGACGATCTCGAGGTCGGACGAATCGCTGGACGAGACCCAGCGATGGCGGCCGAACGGCAATGGTGACCGTTCGATGCGGCGGGATAACCGCCCCCGCTGAAGGTGGTGATGGAACTGCCGAAGACAGTCGATGTCGATTGCGCGGTCGTACACCCAGACGCACTGCCCCAGGCTGGCAGCTCCCGTCGCTCGCTCGCCGAGAAATGCGGTCTGGTCGACCAGATCGAGTACGTTGCTCATCTTCGTAAAGTCGCTTTCGTCACTTGCCCGCCGCGCGCAAGGCGAAGGGTTCGTGTGAATTCGCATGGTCTGCAACCGCATCCACCCACTCCGAGGTGCCTTTGGCGAAGCGCGTGAACACCTGGATCAATGTCGCGATGTAACGGCGCACCGACTCACGCGCGATGGGGTTGTCCGGAAAGGAGATCGTCACGGTGGTTTTTGAGGCGTGCCGGTTGACCCACATGTTGATCCCGCCGTGCGACAGACAGTCGCCGTAGGTGCCGAAGTTCGTCTCTTCCCACAGTGTGGCGAGGGGTATCTTGCGGAAGTCGAGGAACGACACCATCATTGCCGGACGCGTGGGCAGCCTGATCCCCAGCTGCTCGGGTGCCGCCAGCTCGAGGACCCGTTCAAACGGCACGCCGGCAAGATGTCTAGTGCCGTCGAACGACTTCTGCGCTGCCCGGGCCACCTCGGGAAACGAGCCAATGCCGATCGGCACGGTGACCGGAAACACGCTGGCGAACCAACCCACACTCATCGTGTCGATGCCCGGCGTCCGCGTGTCGTAGGTCGTGAATCCGTGGTAGGTCTCGGTGCCCGTGAGTTCGTGCTCGGCCAGAGCTGCGCACGCCAGGACTCCCCCGCTGAACCGAGCGCCGGCCTCACGGCAGACGGTGTCGAAAGACTCCGTCTGGGCCGCGTCCAACAAGTCAACCGTCAAGAAGTCGCCTTTGTTGGTGGCCCACGTGTCGCCGAGCGGCAGCGGAAAGCTCGGCCAGTCGCCGTCGGCTTCTTGCGCGAACTCGATCCAGTCCTTGACCTGTGGGGACGACAAGGTCAAGCTCGCCACCTCCTGGCGCTGCCGCGCGGTGTAGTCGCAATAACTTCCAACCTGCGGAAGCGTGGTGGGGGTCGCCTGCCGCAGGTTCTGGTACATCAGGTGGATGTCGAGGAAGATCAGTCCGGCGGACATGCCGTCGATGTGGAGATGGTCAACGCTGGCGTAAATCGTGAAATGGTCAGTGTGCTGGACAATGCCGAAGGTGAAGCAATCCCACTCCAGTGTCTCCGGCGTCGTCGTCACCGCGTGTGTGCGTGTTTGTTCAGCGCTCATATACCCGACCTCCACAGGAACGAAATCGATGACTTCTGGGCTGTCGATCGTGCGACGAACAATGTCGTCGTTCTCGAATTCGAACCAGTTGTGGTAGGTATCGTGACGACGGACATGCGCATTGATCGCTGCCGTCATTGCCGGAATGTCACACACACCGGGAATGTCCCACGCCACGATCATCAGGCGGGGCAGCCGCCTGCCCATCCCCTTGGCGTAGTAAGCGAGCCGAGCATGTTGCGCTTGCTGATAACTCGCAGCGAGATCGCTCCGTCGCGCAGTACGAGCCGCTTCACGTGCCGCGGGTGAGGCCGTCCACGTGGTAACCGGACCGTGCGGCGGTTGCCATCCGTTGATGTTGCCCAGTGCAACCAATTTTCTCAATCCTTGTCTGTGCGATTCCGCAGCTTTCTCGCGCGGCGCGGGAGTGGCGAATGGCGTTCGCGAATGATTCGCGCTTGCGTGAATTTTCTTTAGGCGTTGTTCGCTTCAGTGAAGCCAGTCATTTTCGGGTAGCGCGACAGCGTTGGCGCAAGGTTGCGATGGTCGACTCCAGCCGTTTGGGCGAGGCGCATGAACCCCCGAGCCGGTGTGGACGTGAAATACGTTGTTGCGGTCATACCCATGCCCACGACTAGTGCCCCGTCGATGGTTCGCCCCTGAGGCGTACTCACAGCGAGACGTCTAGTAATTACCTTTGTACCAACGAGGGGTAGGAGACTGGAGTAATGACGCCAAGTCGAGCGCGCGGTCGACCGCGCAGCGAGGAACACCGCCATGCCGTCCTGAAAGCCGCCATGGAACTGATGCAGGAGGACGACCTGCGCAGGGCGTCAGTCGACCGGATCTCCGCACGCAGCGGGGTCAGCAAGGCGACCATCTACAAATGGTGGCCGAACAGAACCGCGGTGGCTATCGACGCGTTCCTGCACCAAATGATGACCGACGCTCCCGTGCCCAACACCGGATCAGCGGCCGAAGACTTCCGCCTGACGTTGCGCGGCATGATGGGGTTCTACGCCAGCCCGCTTGGTGCGATCTTCGCCCAACTGGTCGGCGAGTCGCAGTTCTACCCAACTGAACGTGAGCGGATCCGAACACACCAGGTGAACGTCCGCCGAGGAGCCGTGAGGAAGATCTGGGACCGCGGCGTCGCCCGCGGTGAACTAAATCCGAACCTCGACCCCGAGCTCGCCTTGGATCTTATCTTCGGGCCGGCGATGTACCGGATGGCGATTGGGCACGGAGGATTGACGCCAGCCGACGCCGACGCCATCGTAACCACAGCTATGCGGGCACTGGCGAGCTGAGCACCGCTACCGTCAATTACACGCGCCCGCATCGTCTTTCGAAAGCAGCCACCGCTTTCTTACAGAAACCCGAGACTGTGCCGACCCGCCCCGACCGAGGGGGTGGGGTCGGTCTGAACCGTCTTCGACAGCAACTCGTGGTAGACGTCCCGGAAGTCGGTGCTGGGTTTGAGATCGCCATTGTCGAGATCGGTCAGACTGGGCTCGTCGCCGTAGAAGCCGCCCTTGACCGGCCCACCGGCGACGAACACCGGCCCAGCGGTGCCGTGATCGGTGCCTTGCGAGGCGTTGGCCATCACCCGTCGCCCGAATTCCGAGTATGCCAGCAGGACAACATTTTTACCGTACCGGTCACCGGCCATCTGCTGGAGGAATGGTGTCACGGCTTCGTCGAAGGTCTGCAGTAGACGCTGCTGGGTCTCCCGTTCGTCTGCATGCGTGTCAAACCCCCCCAGTTGCACTGCGTATACCCGGGTGGGCACCGCTGCCTTGACCGCGGCCGCCACCATGCTCAGCTGGCTGGCCAGTGAGTTGTGTTTCCCGCCGGGCGGCTTGATCGCGCCGAGGGTCGTGTCGGTGGTACGGGTGGCTCGATAGGCGTCACAGACCGCCGACATTGCGGGCGTGTCGTTCGAGTCGTCCGCACCAAGCGCGTCCATTACCTCTGCGAATCTGTCCGGTGACTCTGGCTTCTCGGATGGAGAAAGTGCTGCTGCCGTGCACTTTTCACCAACTGCGAGCGGCGGCAGGACCGGGCCGATGTTGACCGCACGCAGCGGGTCGGTACCGGTGGCATCGAGCCAGCGGCCGATCCAACCGGTCGGGACGGGCTCGGCCGGCGAAGCGGTCTGCCAGATGTCCATGGACCGGAAGTGGCTATGGTCAGGCTGCGGATAGCTCACGCCGCGCACAATGGCCAGCTTCCGGTTGTTCCATTGCTGGGCCAGGCCTTTGAGGGCCGGATTCAGTCCGAGCTGGCCATCCAGGGCCAGCACATCGCTTGGGGCATAGGCCAGTTCGGGCCGGGCATCATGATAAGCATTGTCAGCATAGGGGATTACGGTGTTGATGCCGTCGTTGCCGCCGTACAGCGTGAGAATCACCAGCACACCGGCGCCCTCGGCGAGGGGCCGCTGCTTGGCCTCGCGCATCAGGTCGGGCCAGCTGACCGCGCAGGCACCCGACAGCAGACCGGCCGCACCGAGACCGACGCTGGCGACCAAAAACTTGCGGCGATTCAAATCAGGCATCGGCACTCACTATGACGTCAGGTATTCGGGCGTATTGACGGCGGCGGCGACGAGCTGGACCGGCCTGCGCACCAACGGCTTTAGCGCCGTGGCGGTCCGGTCCGACCATGCCCCGACCCCGATCAGATAGCCGACGGCGTCGATCCGATCGTCGGCGGCGGCGTCTTCGATGCTGGACAGGTCACCGGCGCGCGCCAGTTGGCTTGCGGCGCGCATCCGCACATCGGCACTGGCGGTCGACAGCCAGACCCGGCCGTGCGGCCACCCGCCGACATCCGGCGGATAGAAGGGTCGCTGCCCCAGCCCTCGTAGCGTGGCGTTCACTAGCTTCTGGTGCGCCGGGGTGTCGACGGGGACGCCCAATGTGCGGATCACCCCGACGAGCCACTCGACCGGCGTGTTGACGATGGCCGCCCGGCTACTGATGAATTCGTCGTCGGTGAGGATTGCCCGGGTCAACGCCTCAAGGTTTCGGGCGGGACCGTAGGCGGTGACCAAGCGATCGAGTGCCGGTGGCGACGGCGGGCTGTCAGATGCGAGCTGCTGCCACAGTCGTCCGGCGACGTATTGCGGCGATTTCGGTTGGGCCAGCACGATGTCGCAGAATCCGGCGGCATCGAATTCGCGGGTGACCCCGAATATCGTTTTGGCCGTGCGGTCGTGCCGCCTGGGCATCATCGACGTTTCGCCGTTGGGCCGGATGACCCACCCGGTCAGTGCGCGGGCGCCCTCGCGCACATCGTCCTCGGTGTAGCCGTCGCCGTGCCCGAGCGTAAACAGCTCCATGAACTCACGGGCAAGGTTCTCGTTGGGGGCCTTGGCGGTGTTGCGCTGCGCATCCAGCCAGCGCAGCATCGCCGCGTCGGTCAGCATGGCATAAGCGAGTGAGCGGAAGTCGCCGAGCGACAGGGTGCGCAGTTTCTGGTTCTGCGCCGCCATGTGCGCCGCGAGCCTTACCTTCTGGGCGGAGGTGGCAAAGTGGTTGTGCCACAACAGCGTCAGCTTTTCGTGAATGGGCTGGTGCACCGCTATCATGCGGTGCAACCACCACTGGGACAGCTCGGTCATCTGTCCGGACAAGCGGCGATTGAACTCCTTGCGGTCCGCCGCCGCCGCCCCCTTCCCGGGGCCGCGCAGGGTGGGCAGCGTCGGCATCGGTGTTGCTACGGCGCCTGGGTCGGCGTCGGGATCGGCAGCCAGAGCGGTGTCGATGTACGTCGACCAGTCGTGCCCGGCGAGGGCGTCGACCTGCGGGCCGGTCACCCCGAACCCCACCCGGCGCAGGACGCGAGCCGTGGTGATCCACCCATCCGACTGGCCGGCCATGGCGTAAGTGTGACTGACTTTTCTTGCGATTTGCTTGCGGCCCTGCTTACAAGGCCGTCAGCCGAGCTAAAACGTGCTGGTGGGGCGCACCCGGTTGGCCAGGTCGACAAGCGTGTAGCGGTGCGCCTGGGTGGGCGCTGCGCGGGCCAGCCCACGCAGCGACGCCTCGACGCCGAGTCGCAGGCCGTGTTCGGTAAACGGAAACCCGAGAATGTGGTTGGTGCTGGCCTCGTGCCCCTGCAGCCAGTCCAACGCGCTGCCCAGTACCAATGCCCGGATCTGCAGCACCCGCGGCTCGGTCGGCGGCAGCGCCTCCACCCGCCGCGCGGCATCGCGGATCTGCTCTTCGGTGATCTCGGTCGCCGACCGGCCGGACAGCAGCGTCACCGCACTGGTCAATCGCGCGGTGGTGAAATGCCGTGAGGTGGCCGGTACTTCGTCGAGAGTGCGTACCGCTCCGGCTCGGTCCCCTTCGACCGACTGCGCCCGGGCCAGCCCGAAGGCCGCCGAGATCACCCCGTCGTCGGTGTTCCACACCTCTTCGTAATACATGTGTTCGTCTGAGCTGCCGGCCAATTCCGCGGTGGCGGCCAAGGCCATCTTGGGCGCCAACTCGCCGGGGAAGGTATCTAACACCTCGCTGAAATGCTTGATCGCCGAGTCGTAATCGCCGATGAGCAGCTCCGAGACCGCGCGGTACCAAACCAGCCGCCATCGCCAGCCGACTCGGTCGGCCAGGTCGTCGAGTTTGCGGGTGGCCTTGGCGACATCGCCAAGGTCCAGTAGCGCCCGCACCTCCATCAGCGGCAGCTCAACGGACTCCGACAAGTCGATGTCGTCGGAATCCATTGCGCCGTGGCGGAACGCGCGCAGCGAGTCCAGCGTCTGCACCGGTTGGGACAGCACGGTCGCTCCCAGCAGCGGCGCGGCGACATCAGCCGGATCGACCAGCGGCACCTGCAGCGCAGTGACGATCTCCTTGGCGGTCAGCTTCTCCGAATGCACTTGGCCGTCAAGGTATACGTCGGTGTGCGCTACCAACAGGTCTTCGCCGAATGTGGAGCGGCTGCGGCTGAAGATCGTCGACAAGCCTGGTCGACGCACACCGGTGTCCTGGGCGACCACCTCACGCAGAACGCCGGACAGCTGCCCGGACATCTCCTCAGCGCTGGCGAACCG
>NZ_JBAPPI010000217.1:0-1909 GCF_049280035.1 Mycobacterium sp.
TGCTCCGCGGCCACCGACCACAGCAGGTTTCGTCGCGCGATGGCCTCGCCGCCCGACTGCCATGCGGCCCGGTCCTCCGGGTCCCAACCTGTGATCGTGTGCGCTCGCGCCACTGAGTTCTCCTCGACGTACGCCTTGAATTTCGGACAGTCCCGAATTGAAGGTAGGGATGCGATGTTGCTGCTCCACTGCACACGGTGTCGCCGCCGTGAAATCACTCTCACGCCGGCGCGGGGTGCGTCGTGAGCGGGTGAGACGTAGCAGGTGGCGCGGCCAATCGCCTGGAACCGGGCCCACGTTGCCTCGCCGGCCAGTCGCGTGATCCTGGTCACGCCCAGCGGTTCACAGGTGACTGCGCGACGATGGTGCCGGTAACAATTCCACTCGTTGGCCCGTCCTTGGTTGCAGGAGGTATGCGATGGGATCGGTTGACTACTTCGATGCGGTGAACGCAGCGTTGGATCGGTTGCGCAGCACTGGCTTCTATGTCGGCGACTTCTTCGCCAATCACGGGCCGATGGCCGCCGAGGCGTTAGCCAAGCTCGGTTACTGCGAGGAGGTCGACGGCTGGGTGGACGCCAATATCGCCCACCGTCGCCACGGGCTGCTGCCAAAGCCCACAGAGCCGATCAGCGATTGGCGGGTCGCGCTGGGCGATCGCAACCGCGGCGGCGATTGGGTGCAGCTCTTTGCGAACGAACTAGCTGAGGCGCCGTGGCGCGATGTATTGCGAATGTGGTGGCCGAGGCTGTTGCCGGGTTGCGCTGGGTCACTGACCCATGGGCTGATTCGTACCGCCCATGCGGTGCGGTCGGTGCGCGAGACTGACCGACCGAGCGAGCTTCAGATCGAGGAACTTGCTCGCGCCCTGGCCTTTTGGGCTACTGCGTTCACCTCGCTGGCTACCGATCCCGGCCCGGGCGACGATCAAGCGGTCGCAGTGGACCGAGCACTAAGTGACCTGACGGCCGAATACGCTGGCCACTACGCCAGCACCAAGCCGTCGTTCCCAATCCCGCTGATTCACACCATCACTGCGCCAGCCGCGATGCGACTGCTGTTGCCGGAACTGCCCGACGAGCTGCACGCACCGTCATTGCGCACGATGGCACAGGTCAATCGCGAATTATTCACTCGCTTTGGCGGTCAGCGGGCAGCGGATAGCACCGAACCCATCGAAGTCGACCGCACGTTCGCCGCACTGGCCGCCGAAGCCGTCGACATCGGTGACGAGCATGCGATCAAGATTTGCGAGGCGGCCATGCGGGAGAACGCCTTCCGCCCTGACGCGCGCTACCTCAGCGCCGCGAGCACCGCGGTGGATCTGATCCGTAGCGCCTAATACGTGTGCGCGTGTAACTTTCGGCGCCGCCAACCCGTCCTTGGATACAGGGCTGCTTGGCGCGGCCCGTACACAACCGCTAGGTCCAGGGAGAAATCATGACCATCGTCGTTACCGGAGCGACCGGCAATGTCGGCCGACCGCTCGTCACTCAGCTTGTCAGCGCCGGCGCGAAGGTGCGCGCGGTTAGCCGTCAACCGCAGTCAGCCGGCCTTCCCGCCGATGTTAAGGTGGTCGAGTCGGCCGCCGAGGCGGTCACCGGTGCTTCCGCGGTGTTTTTGAATTCGCGTGCCCTGGGCGACGAATTGGCCGCAGTCGTAGGGCAAGCGCAGCGCGAAGGAGTTACGCGGCTAGTCGCCCTGTCGGCGATCAATGCCGACGACGACTTCTCGCGGCAACCGTCGCGGTTTCGCGGTGACCGAAACAAAGAGGTAGAGCAACTGGCCGTCGACTCGGGGCTGCAGTGGGTAAGCCTGCGTCCGTCGGTCTTTGCGACGAACTTCGCCGGCATGTGGGCGGCACAGATCCGCGCGGGTGACATCGTCCGCGGCGCGTACGCCGCGGCAT
>NZ_JBAPPI010000218.1:0-8190 GCF_049280035.1 Mycobacterium sp.
GCCGCAGGCCAGCCGATCCGCCCCGGCGGCCAGCGCGCCCAGCGCATCGGCGCGGCGCTGTTCACGGCTGCGGGGATCGTGCTCGCACACCGTGGCCGCTAGCGCCGTCAACCGCTTGTCCAGTGCATGCGCGTCGGGGCTAAGCAGGCTGCCTTCGATGTGTGTGAGGCCGCTGTCGAGATCGGCGAACCAGACCTCACGTTCGGCGTGGCGTTCCTTGCGTCGTCGCACCGCATCCGCGTCGGCCTTGGCCACGATTTTGTCGATGTGGGCGGCCAGCCGGCCCTGAGTCATCGACGGCCAGCGCGGCACCTGCGCGGCCAGCTGGGCGTCGACGACCGCCAGCACGTCGGGGTCGGTGATCAAATCGGTGCGATACACGATCGTTTGAAACGTCCGGAAGTCGATATCGCCGGCTTTGAACACTTCAGCGATTGCCGGTAGCCGCTCGCGCATGGCCCGGGCATAGCGCAGCCGGCTGCCGGCAAGCCCCTGGCTGATCCGCAACGCCGCGGCCAGCTCGGCGGCGACGGCCTCTTCGGTGTCGATAGCCCAGTCCTCGGTGTCCGAACAGCGCGCCAACCGGTAGCCGAACAATTCCCCGATCGTGGCCAACGTCTCAGCGGCAGCCCGGTTCTCGGCCCGCGAGGACGCACAGATTCGATCGAGCAGCGCGGCCGACTCCGACGTTTTCGATGGATAGTGCCGCTCGAACAGCTCATCAAACCGGGCAATCACCTCCGGCTGTGATACGCAACCCTGCGATTGTTCGAACATACATTCGAGTATGCCACGACCCTCCGACATTGATTTTGGGTGCGGCGGGCGATCCCGCGTGGGTGCGGCTGATGATCCCGCTCCTCCTCAGCCCGTTCCGGGCCGCATCGTCGCCGGGCTGGAGCTGATGATCCCGCTCCTCCTCAGCCCGTTCCGGGCCGCATCGTCGCCGGGATAGGCTCTCCCCATGGTTAAGCCCGCCACGCGCCGAAATGTTGGCGCTGTCACCGCATTGGTTCCGCTCGTCGCTTCGGTTGCGCTGTTGAGCGCCTGCAAGCCGAACCAGCCACCGGCGACCGCCCCGGGAACCACGCCGTCAGTCTGGACCGGGTCGTCGTCGCCGTCGGAGACGCAACAAAAGGGTGGGCAGGTGGCACCGGAGAGTCTGACCACCCACCTGATCGCGCCGGGCGGCGCCAAGGTGGCGACGGCCAAATTCGAATTCGCCAACGGCTACGTGACGATCACCCTTGAGACCACCGGGCAGGGCGCACTGACTCCCGGATTCCATGGCGTACACATCCACTCGGTCGGCAAGTGTGAAGCCAACTCGGTTCCCCCGACCGGCGGCGGGGCGCCGGGCGACTTCCTCTCGGCCGGTGGGCATTTCCAGGCGCCGGGGCATCAGGGCGAGCCCTCGAGTGGCGATCTGACTTCGCTGGAAGTCCGCAAGGATGGCGCGGCACTGCTGGTGACCACCACCGATGCGTTCACGAAGGACCAGTTGTTGGCAGGCCAGGGGACCACGATCATGATTCACGCCGGAGCCGACAACTTCGGCAACATCCCGTCGGATCGCTACACCCAGGTCAATGGGACACCGGGCCCCGACCAAACCACGATGTCCACCGGTGACGCCGGCAAGCGGGTGGCGTGCGGTGTCATTGGTGCCGGCTAGCGCGCCAGTCAGCAGGGCAGGGGCCCATATCAACTTTGCCCGCTCACCTCGCCCGACGATCGGCGTGGAGTGGGAGTTCGCGCTCGTCGACGCGCAGACGCGGGACCTGAGCAACGAGGCGACCGCCGTGATCGCCGAGATCGGCGAAAACCCGCGTGTGCACAAGGAACTGCTGCGCAACACCGTGGAAGTAGTCAGCGGCATCTGCGACAACACCGGCCAGGCTATGGAGGATCTGCGCGAAACCCTCGGCCCCGCACGGCGGGTCGTCCGAGACCGCGGGATGGAGTTGTTCTGCGCGGGCGCCCACCCCTTCGCCCAGTGGTCCACCCAGAAGCTCACCGACGCACCGCGTTACGCCGAGCTGATCAAGCGCACCCAGTGGTGGGGCCGGCAGATGCTGATCTGGGGCGTACACGTCCATATCGGAATCTCTTCGGCGCACAAGGTGATGCCGATCATGACCTCGCTGCTCAACTACTACCCGCACCTGCTTGCGCTGTCGGCCTCGTCACCGTGGTGGACCGGCACCGACACCGGATACGCCAGCAACCGGGCGATGATGTTCCAGCAGCTGCCCACCGCCGGCCTGCCGTTTCATTTTCAGACCTGGGCGGAGTTTGAGGGCTTCGTCTACGACCAGAAGAAGACCGGCATCATCGACCACGTCGACGAAGTCCGTTGGGACATAAGGCCTTCACCGCATCTTGGCACGCTCGAGGTGCGAATCTGCGATGGTGTGTCGAACCTACGTGAGCTGGGTGCGTTGGTGGCGTTGACGCATTGCCTGGTGGTCGACTTGGACCGTCGATTGGAGGCCGACGAGTCGCTGCCGAGCATGCCCCCTTGGCACGTGCAGGAGAACAAGTGGCGCGCCGCGCGTTACGGGCTGGATGCGGTCATCATTCTCGACGCCGAAAGCAATGAACGGCTAGTCACCGACGACCTGCCCGACCTGCTCAACCGCCTGGAGCCGGTTGCCAAGTCGCTGCACTGCGCCGACGAGTTGGCCTCGGTGGCCGATATCTGGCGGGTGGGCGCGTCGTATCAGCGGCAGCGACGGGTCGCCGAGGAGAACGACGGAGACCTCCGCGCTGTTGTCGACGCGCTGGTCGGTGAGCTGGATATCTAATGGCGACAGCCGTTGCGATGGCGATGTTTCCACTCCAGTCGGCGCTGCTGCCCGACGAGGATCTTCCGATGCAAATCTTCGAACCGCGCTATACCGCGCTGGTACGGGATTGCATGCGCGACGAAGACCCTCGTTTCGGTGTCGTGCTGATCTCTCAGGGCCGCGAGGTCGGCGGCGGCGATGTGCGCTGCGACGTCGGGACGGTGGCCAGGATCACCGAATGCGTGGATCTTGCTGGCTCGGGCCGATTCATGCTGCGTTGCCGGACGGGCGAACGGATCCGGGTATGCGACTGGTTGCCCGACGATCCCTACCCGCGGGCCATGGTGCAGACCTGGCCGGACGAGCCCGGCGAACCGGTGACCGCAGGCCAACTGGAAGAGCTCGAAGACCGGGTGATGGCCTTATTCGAGCGGATCGCGGCGGCACGGAACTTTTCGTTGGCTGAGCGGTCTGTGGTGCTAGGTACCGACGCTGACACCGTCGATGCCGGCATGCGGCTGTACGCACTGGCGTCGCGTATTCCGATCGGCGCGGCGGACCGCTACTCGGTGCTGGCCGCACCGTCCGCGGCCGAACGGCTTGCCGCGCTGAGCGAGGCGGTGGATTCCGTTGCCGCGGTGGTCGAATTTCAGCTCTCGGAGTAATCCGCTAGATAAGGCCCCTGGGCATGTTGAGCCGGCCCTCGATGAACACGCTGCGCGGGGCGAGGTTCGCGAGGTCGCCCTCGGGCGGCCGGTCGTAGCGTTCCATCAGCTTCAGCGTCTCGATCGCGGTGACCGCCCAGCCGTGTTCGGCCAGCCATCGGGTCAGGTCGGTGCGCTCTTCGATGAACCACAGATCCGAGGTATCCGGCAGGGCTTGGCGGCGCTGCTCAAGGTAATCCGGGTCGAAGAAGCTCGGGCTCAGCGCCTCGACGGCGATCCGGCTGTCGGGGGCACTGAGCGTCACGATCCGCTCGAACAACAGATCCTGTCCGGCGGCCGGCAAGTAGGGCAGCAGCCCTTCGGCGGACCACGCCGTCGGCGTCGACGGATCAAAACCAGCCTCGCGCAAGGCCGTCGGCCAATCCGCCCGCAGATCGATCGGCACCGCCTGATACCGGGTTGCCGGTCGAGCGCCCCGTGCTTCCAGCGTGTCCGCCTTAAACGCCAACACTTGTGGCTGGTCGATCTCATAGACGACGCTGCCGTGAATCCACGGCAGCCGCCAGGCCCGGGCGTCCAGGCCTGCGGCCAAAATCACGGCCTGCTCGATGCCATTGGCGCCGGCGGCGATGAAGTACTCGTCGAACCACTTGGTGCGCACCGCCGCGTAGCCCCTGATGATCGGCAGCCGTTTGGCTATCACCGACGGATCCCAGCCGCGTTGGGTTGCGGCTTCGACGAAGAACTCCGCATAGCGGTCGGTGAACAGGGGACAGTCGCAATCGGATTCAGCGGCGCGCACCATGGCCACACCGAGCGCCGTTGCGCCGACGCTCTCGGTGATGTCCCAGCTGTCGTCGCGAGTCCGTGCCATAAGACCAGGCTAATGAAGTTGGAAAGCACGCGCTTAGCCCGAGGTGGCGTGGTGTACTTCGACGCGTGGGCAGCGATGTGCTGGTTGACGTTAACGCGGGTGTGGCGGTGCTTACATTCAATCGCCCCGAGCAGCTCAACGCCTATACCGCTGAGATGGGCACGCTGCTGAGCCAGGCATACCGGCGCTGCGACGAGGACGACGACGTCCGGGCCATCGTGCTCACCGGTGCGGGCCGGGCCTTCTGCGCCGGGGCGGATTTCACGGGCAGCGCATCGCCGTTCGACGCCCCTGCGGAAGACGCCCCATTCTCCGCGTCGCCGATCGACCCGGCCGCATTCGAGCTGCGCAAACCGGTGATCGCCGCGATCAACGGCCACGCCATTGGCATCGGGCTGACCATCGCGCTGCAGGCAGATATCCGAATCATCGCCGATGACGCCAAATACGGTGTGGTGCAAGTCCGCCGGGGCGTGATACCGGACTGCATGTCGCACTGGACACTGGCACATCTGACAAACCTCGGAGTGGCCGCCGAGGTGCTACTCACCGGACGCACCTTCAATGGGGCCGAGGCCGTCGTGTTCGGTGTCGCTAACAAATCGCTGCCCGCTGGACAGGTGTTAGACCACGCTTTGGAGATGGCCCGCGACATCGCGACCAACGTCGCGCCGATGTCGGCGGCGTTGTGCAAGCGACTGCTGTGGGACAGCGCGATCAACAGCTATACCCCGCGACAGGTTGCGTCGCTGGAAACGCGGCGGCACCATCGGGTGATGGGCAGCGACGACGCGCGTGAAGGAGTTACCGCCTTCCTCGAACGGCGGTCGCCGAGGTTTAGCGCGCAGCTCTCGGCGGACTGGACGCCCCTGCCAGAACCTGAGCCGGAGCCGTGAGCGTGCACATCGACGTGATCGCAGACGGACTGGGCTTCACCGAGGGGCCGGTGTGGCTTCCCGATGACCGAGTGGCGCTGACGTCGATCAGTCATGGTTGTGTCTACATCGTCGACCCGCGCGACGGTGCACTGGAACGCATCGACACCGGTGGCGGGCCAAATGGCTTGGCGTGCAGCGCCGACGGCACGCTGTATGTGGCGCAAAACGGCGGTGTCTGGGGCGCAAGCGGTTCCGCCGAGCCGGGCGTTCAGGTGATCACCGACGGGCGCGTCGACTACCTCGTCGAGGGGCTGGGAGCGCCGAATGATCTGACCTTCGGTCCGGATGGGCGGCTGTGGATTACCGACACTCGCGGGGAGTTCGACATCAGCACTCCCGGCGCGGGGCTGCCCGGCCACGTGTATGCGACCGACGTGGTCTCGGGTGACACCCAACAGGTCATCGACGATGGACCGGTGTTCATCAACGGTCTGGGCTTTGACCGCGACGGCTCGAGATTGCTTGTGACAGCAACGCTGTCGTCGCAGTTACTGTCCTACGACACCAGCGCATACGGTCCGCCCGAGATTGTGCACACTTTCGCCGACGGCTGGCCCGACGGCATGGCGGTGAGCGCCCACGGCGACTACTGGGTTGCGCTGACCGGCGCTGACCGCATCGACGTCGTCGACGCGTGGGGCCGGCGCGTCGCGGAAATCGCGTTGCTGGCCGGATCGCTACCCACCAACGTCTGCATCGGCGGGAGGCGGTCCGATGAGCTGTTCGTCACCGCCGCTCAGAGCCAGAGCCTGCTGAGAATTCTGTTCGACGGTGAAGTTCCTCCGCTTAGTTACCGTTGATCATCCGGACAGCAGCTCTGCCGGCGCGACCGCAAGGTTGGGTAGGTTGGTCTCCAAGGAATTCGTCCGGTCGACGGTCCAGTTGACGATGCCGCCGGACAACACGCCAACAATGATGTCCGCCAACGTTTCTGCGTCGTGTCACCCTTTGGTCCGGACGAAACTCCCGGTATACGGTTGAGGATCACCGTTCCGTGGCGAAGTCGCGCAGCGCGGCCAGCTGAACGGGATCCAATGAGGGGCGGACGGTTTCGCGTGCGGCAGCGACGTCGGCGGCGGTGATCTCGGCGGCGTCGACCGAGCGCCGCATCGCGGTAAGCGCAGCCTCACGTAGCAGTGCCACGCAATCTGCGGCGCTATAGCCGTCCAGGTCGGCCGCCAGCGCGGTCAGGTCAACGTCGCGCAGCGGAACCGACTTGCCTGCGGTGCGCAAGATGTCCAGGCGGGCTTGTGCGTCGGGCGGTTCGACGAACACCAGCTTCTCCAGTCGGCCGGGGCGCAACAGCCCCGGGTCGATCAGGTCCGGCCGGTTGGTGGCGCCGATCACCACGACGTCGCGCAGCGGCTCGATACCGTCGAGTTCGGTGAGCAGCGCGGCGACCACCCGATCGGTGACGCCGGAGTCAAAGCTCTGACCACGCCGCGGCGTCAGCGCGTCGACCTCGTCGAGAAATATCAGCGACGGAGCGGAATCGCGGGCTCGGCCGAACAGTTCGCGCACCGCCTTCTCCGACGAGCCGACCCATTTGTCCATCAGCTCAGAGCCTTTGACCGCGTGCACCGAAAGCCGTCCGGTGCTGGCCAGTGCGCGCACCACAAAGGTCTTGCCGCAGCCTGGCGGCCCGTACAGTAGCACCCCGCGCGGCGGCTGAACCCCGAGCCGGGCAAAGGCATCCGGATGCTGCAGCGGCCACAGCACCGCTTCGGTCAGTGCCTGCTTGGTGGTGGTCATGTCGCCGACATCGTCGAGCGTGATGGAGCCCAGCGTCACCTCGACTGCGGCCGAGCGCGACAGCGGCCTGATCACGGTAAGCGCACCGAGCAGGTCGTCCTGGGTCAGCTTCGGCGGTGTGCCGTCGGAGCTGGCTCTGGCTGCCGCGCGCAATGCCGCCTCGCGGATCAGGGCGGCGAGATCGGCGACCACGAAACCCGGTGTGCGATCGGCGATCTCGCCGAAGTCGATATTCTCGGCGGGCACCGGCTTCAGTAGTCCCTGCAGCAGTGCCGTGCGAGTGGCCGCGTCGGGCAGGCTCAGCACCAGCTCGCGGTCGCACAGGTCCGGCGCGCGCAGCCGCGTGTCGAGGTTCTCCGGCACCGACGACGTGACGATGACCGCGACCTGCGGGGCCGCGATCGCCTTGCGCAGTTCGGCCAGGATCAGCGTCGCCACTGGTTCTCCCACGGCGGGCAGCAGCGCGTCGATGTCGCCGATCAGTAGTACTCCACCGCCATCGCAAACATCCGCCGCCGCCGAGGCCACCCGCTTGAGCCGGTCGTCGGCGGTCAGCGCGCCGACCTCCGGACCGTCGAGCTCCACCTGCCGTCGGCCCGCGCAGACGGCGCGCACCAGCGTGGTCTTGCCGACGCCGGCCGGACCCGATACCAGGACGCCCAAATTCGTTCCGGCGCCGAGGGTTTGTAATAGGTGCGGCTCATCGAGTGCGAGCTTGAGCCACTCGGTCAGTTTCGCTGCCTGCGCGCTGACGCCCTTGAGGTCGTTGACCGTGACCGGTGACGTCGTGGCGCCGGCCTGCTTTGACGCCGGTGTCGCGACGTGCCGGTCGGTATCTGCAGCCGGGACACCAGTTCCCCACGTCACCAACGAGTTCGGCTGCACACTCACCGGCCCGGCGGGATCGACACCGGTGACAGTCAACAGCTCCGAGGTCCAGCTGATGCCGACCGCCGACGCGAGCAGTGCGGCAGCTGCCCTGGCGCCAGGTTGAGTCGAGGTGCCCGGTCCCAGGTCGCGCGGCAGCAGCGAGACCGCGTCGCCGACGGTCAACACCTTGCCGAGCAGGGCCTGCCGCAGGGTGGGCGGGGGAACCGATTGACTGGTCATCGCCGAGCCGCTCAAGGTCACCGACCGGGCGCCGTACACCGTCGCGGCGGTCACGATCACAG
>NZ_JBAPPI010000219.1:0-2116 GCF_049280035.1 Mycobacterium sp.
GGTGGATATGTCAATCGAACATGTCTTAGCTGTTGTGCCTGTGACCGACGTCGAGCGGAGTCGACGCTGGTACGAAACACTGTTCGGTCGCGCGGCCGACAACAATCCGATGCCCAATCTCGTGGAGTGGCAAGTAGTTCCGGGTGGATGGGTACAGGTATTCACCGACGATCAACATGCTGGCTCAACGGTCGTCAACTTCGCTGTCCAGGATTTGGATGCCTACATCGATGAGCTGAACAGGCGGGGTCTTGAGCCTGGTGAGGTTGTTGAGGCCAACAAGGGCGTGCGGTTGTCAGTGCTTAGCGACCCGGATGGCAACAAGGTCTGGCTCATTGGCGGCTTTCGAGTCCAATACTGATGGTGTTTGACTTCCAACTTGATATTTCGCGCTGACGCTACGCTCGCGGTGCACGCTATGTCGCGAGAGGCGGGGTGTATTGATCCGGTTTGGCTGTGTCGCATTGTTGACGGCTCTTGCGGGGGCATTGCTGGCCCTGGCTGTCGTGGGGCCGCGGGGCTGGTGGATTCCCGCAGCGGTGGTCGCGGCCGTCGCGGCCGTGGGCATCTACGACCTCGTCCAGCGCAAGCATTCGGTGCTGCGGAACTACCCGGTTGTGGGGCATCTGCGGTTTCTGCTGGAGGACTTGCGCCCGGAAGTGCAGCAGTACTTCATCGAGCGCAACTTCGACGGCCGCCCATTCGACCGCGACGTCCGCTCATTGATCTACGAGCGGGCCAAAGGTACCGCCGCAGAATTGGCTTTCGGGACCGAGCGCGATATCGACCAGGTCGGCTACGAGTATCTGGTGCATTCGGCGCGACCGGTTGAACCGCCCGACGAGCCATACCGGGTGCGGATCGGCGGACCCGATTGCGCGCGACCATACGACATGGCGCTGATGAACGTCTCGGCAATGAGCTTCGGCGCGCTGTCGGGCAACGCGCTGCGCGCGCTGAATAACGGCGCCCGCAAGGGCGGGTTCGCCCACGACACGGGCGAAGGTGGGCTGACTCCGTATCATCTCGGCGGCGCCGACGTGGTTTGGGAGATCGGCTCCGGCTACTTCGGTGCCCGCACCAAAGACGGTGCGTTCGATCCGGATCAGTTCGCGGACAAGGCGGCTCACGATCTGGTCAAGTGCGTCTCGATCAAGTTGAGCCAAGGCGCCAAGCCCGGCATCGGTGGCGTGCTCCCCGCCGCAAAGGTCAGCAAGAAAATCGCCAGCTATCGGGGCGTGCCGGTCGGCGAGAAGTGTGTCAGCCCGGCGTCGCACTCAGCGTTCCACACCCCGCGTGAGCTGATCAGGTTCGTGGCGCGGCTACGCGAATTGGCCGGCGGAAAACCGGTGGGTTTCAAGCTGTGTGTTGGCTCCCGGGTCGACGTGCTGGCGGTCTGCAAGGCGATGCTGGCCGAAGGGGTGACGCCGGACTTCGTCATCGTCGACGGTGCCGAAGGCGGGACCGCCGCTGCGCCGCTGGAATACGAAGACAACGTTGGCCTTCCGCTCACCGACGGATTGATGACTGTCCACAACGCCTTGGTGGGTACGGGTCTGCGGGACAGAGTACGGATCGGGGCGAGCGGTAAGGTCGCCTCCGGAAACGACATCGTCAAGCGCCTGATCCAGGGCGCCGATTACACCAACTCGGCCCGATCGATGATGATGGCGGTGGGCTGCATCCAATCTCAACGGTGTCACACCAACCACTGCCCGGTCGGCGTCGCGACCCAGGATCCCTATCGCGCCCGAGCTCTCGATGTCGCCGACAAGAGCGAACGCGTCTACCGGTACCAGCGGGCCACCGTCGCCCAGGCGATGCGCCTGATGGGCTCGATGGGTGTCACCGACCCGTCGATGCTCAACCCACACATGCTGCGCAAGCGCCTATCGCCCACCGAACAACTTTCGTACGCGGAGCTTTACGAATGGCTGGCTCCAGGAGCGCTGCTCGACCATGCGCCGGCTACGTGGCGGTCGGATTGGGAAGTCGCCGACCCGGACTCGTTCACCCCCATCGGCCACGGGCTCGGCGCTGGTAGGTGATTTCGGTGTTGGCGCCCTGGAACACGCCCGAGACGATGAGCGACGATCCGCCCTCACCGGCACCTAAC
>NZ_JBAPPI010000220.1:0-4127 GCF_049280035.1 Mycobacterium sp.
GTGTGAGGCCCGGCGTCGTGCCCGGCGTCAAACCCGGGGTGGTCAGGCCGGGAGTCGTACCCGGTGTGGGGCTCGGCGGCGTGCGCGGCGTCAAACCCGGGGTGGCCAGGCCCGGGGTGGTCAGGCCGGGAGTGGTCAGGCCGGGAGTGGTCAGGCCGGGAGTGGTCAGGCCCGGTGAGGTCAGACCGGGCGACATCAGGTCGGGCGAGGTCAGACCGGGTGAGGTCAGACCGGGTGAGGTCAGCCCGGGTGAGGTCAGCCCGGGGCTGGTGGCACCGGTCAGGCTGGGCACTGGCGGGAGGTTAACCCCGAACTGCGACAGTCCTTGCGACAGCGCAGACATCAGCTCGCCGGGCAGGTCGGTCATCCCCGCGGCCTTGACGAACTCGTGGTGCTCAACGGGGGGCTTGGTGTCGGTCAGCAGACCGCTGACGGCTACATAAGCGAATGGACTCGCGACCACCAGAGCGGCGACTGCGCTGGTGGCTGTCGAGAGCCTGCGTCGACGTCGGTTCGGCACGGAAGTCTCCTCAATATCTGGACTATGTGGTCTGTAGCTTCCTGCGCGCTCTGCACGTGCAAGGTGCCTTGAGGGGTGATACTCAGACACATGATCGATGGTACTGACGTGAATGGTGTGACTAGAGTGACGAGATCGAATTGTGAGCCAATCGCGACCTTCGTCACTGAAATGCGCTCAATCGTGAGGCGCAGAGCTGGTATTCGTACCCCGAACGCAGAACACCCCGGGCGAACGCCGCCGCCAAGCGGGCTACGGTCGCGCAGTCGGATACCCTAGGCAACCGATGACCACTCGTTTCGACCTCTTCGTTGTCGGCTCCGGATTCTTTGGCCTGACGATTGCCGAGCGCGTGGCCAGCCAGCTCGACAAGCGCGTGCTTGTCGTCGAAAAGCGTCCGCATATCGGCGGAAACGCCTACTCCGAGGCTGAGCCGCAGACCGGCATCGAGGTGCACAAGTACGGCGCGCATCTCTTCCACACCTCCAACAAGCGGGTGTGGGATTACGTGCGGCAGTTCACCGAGTTCACCGGCTACCAGCATCGGGTCTTCGCGCTGCATGACGGGCAGGCCTATCAATTCCCGATGGGACTCGGGCTGGTCTCCCAGTTCTTCGGCCGCTACTTCACCCCCGACCAGGCGCGCCAGCTGATCGCCGAGCAGGCCGCCGAAATCAAGTCGGACGATGCCCAGAACCTCGAAGAGAAGGCCATCTCGCTGATCGGCCGTCCGCTGTACGAGGCGTTCGTCAAGGGCTACACCGCCAAGCAGTGGCAGACCGACCCCAAGGAGCTGCCCGCGGCCAACATCACCCGGCTGCCGGTGCGCTACACCTTCGACAACCGCTACTTCAACGACACGTACGAGGGTCTGCCGGTCAACGGTTACACGGCGTGGCTACAGAGCATGGCCGCCGACGATCGCATCGAGGTGAGGCTGGAGACGGACTGGTTTGACGTGCGCGACGAACTACGCGCCGCCAGTCCGGACGCTCCGGTTATCTATACCGGCCCACTTGACCGCTACTTCAACTACGCGGACGGTCACTTAGGCTGGCGCACATTGGATTTCGAGGTCGAGGTACTGCCGATCGGAGATTTCCAGGGCACACCGGTGATGAACTATAACGACCTCGACGTGCCCTACACTCGCATCCACGAGTTCCGCCATTTCCACCCTGAGCGGGACTACCCGACCGACAAGACGGTGATCATGCGGGAGTACTCCCGATTCGCCGACCATGACGACGAGCCCTATTACCCGATCAACACTGAGGCCGACCGCACCGTGCTGGCCGCCTACCGGGCCAGGGCCAAAGATGAAACCGCTTCGTCGAAGGTGCTTTTCGGCGGGCGCCTCGGCACCTACCAATATCTCGACATGCACATGGCCATCGCCAGCGCGCTGAACATGTACGACAACATCCTGGCGCCGCACCTGCGCGATGGTGCTCCGTTGGACGACAACAACAAAGGAAGCATTCGCGGATGAGCAAGACCACCGGCGACCATGCAAGCCGTGCCGCGACCCAGCAATCCGGTAAGGCCGTGAGCTTGCTGGCCCGCGTCATCCTGCCGCGTCCGGGTGAGCCGCTCGACGTGCGCAAGCTTTACCTGGAGGAGTCGACGACCAATTCCCGGCGCGCGCATGCGAGCAACCGCACATCGCTGCAGATCGCCGCCGAATCCGAGGTGTCGTTCGCCACCTACTTCAACGCGTTTCCGGCCAGCTATTGGCGGCGGTGGACGACGTGCACATCGGTGGTGCTGCAAGCCGAATTGACCGGCAAAGGGCGCATCGACGTCTACCGCAGCAAAGCCACCGGCGCCCGGATCTTTGTCGAAGGACGCAACTTCGCCGGAACTGGCAGCGAGCCGGAGACCCTCGAATTCCAGGTTGGGCTTGAGCCATTCGAAGACGGCGGTTGGATCTGGTTCGACATCACCACCAACACTGAAGTGACGCTGTGCAGTGCCGGGTGGTATTCCGACAAGCCCGCGCCTGGTGTCGCGAACGTCGCAATCGGGATCCCGACCTTCAACCGGCCGAATGACTGCGTCAACGCGCTGCGCGAGCTCACCGCAGATCCGTTGGTGGACAAGGTGATCGGTGCGGTGATTGTGCCCGACCAGGGTACGTCGAAAGTGCGCGACCACCCTGATTTCGCTGCTGCCGCCGCGCCACTGGGCGATCGGCTTTCCATTCACGACCAGCCCAACCTCGGCGGCTCCGGTGGATACAGCCGGGTGATGTATGAGGCGCTGAAAAACACTGACTGTCAGCAGATCCTGTTCATGGATGACGATATTCAACTGCAGTCGGACACGGTTCTCCGCATCCTTGCGATGCACCGCTTCGCCAAGGCGCCAATGCTGGTCGGCGGTCAGATGCTCAACCTGCAGGAGCCGTCGCACCTGCACATCATGGGCGAGATGGTCGACCGGGCGAACTTCATGTGGACCGCGGCGCCGTTTACCGAATACGACCACGACTTCGCCGAATACCCGTTGAGCGACAACAACGCTCGCAGCCAACTGCTGCACCGGCGCATCGACGTCGACTACAACGGCTGGTGGACGTGCATGATCCCGCGGCAGGTCGCCGAGGAGCTGGGTCAGCCGTTGCCGCTGTTCATCAAATGGGATGACGCCGATTATGGGCTGCGCGCCGCCGAGCATGGTTACCCCACCGCCACGTTGCCCGGCGCTGCGATCTGGCACATGGCGTGGAGCGACAAGGACGACGCGATCGACTGGCAGGCCTATTTCCACCTGCGCAACCGGCTGGTAGTCGCGGCCATGCACTGGGACGGCGACGTGTCCGGACTGGTCCGCAGCCACCTCAAGGCGACACTCAAACACCTTTCCTGCCTTGAGTATTCGACAGTAGCGATTCAGAACAAAGCGATCGACGATTTCCTCGCCGGTCCAGAGCACATCTTCTCGATACTGGAAAGCGCGCTGCCCGAGGTGCACCGGATGCGCAAGACCTACCCGGATGCGGTGGTGTTGCCGTCATCGAACGAGTTGCCTAAGCCGTCGGAGCGCAATCACGAGATGAAGCCGCCGGTGCACCCGCTGGCCGTCGGGTACCGGCTGATGCGTGGCACGCTGCACCAGCTCAGGCAGGCAGACCCGGCTCATCATCGGCGCCCGCAGCTGAACGTGCCGACTCAAGACGCGCGGTGGTTTCGGCTGTGCACGCTCGACGGTGCCACCGTCACAACGGCTGACGGCCGCGGCGCCGTCTACCGGCAGCGCGACCGAGCCAAGATGTTTGCGTTGCTGTGGCAGTCGCTGCGGCGTCAGCGGCAACTTCTGAGCCGTTTCGACGAGATGCGCCGCGTCTACCGCGCGGCGCTGCCGGTGCTGTCCAGCAAGGAGAAGTGGGAGACGGTGCTACTGCCGGCTCGAGACAACATGTCCGGCAATGGCCGACATCGCAGCTGATTCGGCGCCGCCACGCGGCGAAGTGGCTGCCGTGGTAGCAGTTCAATCGGCGTTGGGCGAACGCGCCGGCGCGCTGGCTGTGGCGCGGGCACTGTCGTACTTCGGCGAGCACAGCATCGGCTGGTTGGTGGTATCGGCGATCGGCGCGATCCTGCAG
>NZ_JBAPPI010000221.1:0-1544 GCF_049280035.1 Mycobacterium sp.
GCGGTGACGGCGTCGGGCAGTCGGCCGGCCTGATCCTGGATCTGCACCCGGGTCTCAAGCCCGATGACCCGCTGAAAATCACGGACCATCGTCGGGAAGGGATGCGGCCCGGCCGCGGTGCCGAAACAGTAGTAGGTGTTCTCCGCGTTGGTGACCCAGTCGCGGAACGCCTCATTGATCGCGTCTTTGAGTGTCTGCGAGCCCGACTCGACCGAAACGACCTCGGCGCCCAGCAGTCGCATCCGCGCCACATTGAGGGCCTGCCGCGCGGTGTCGACGGCGCCCATGTAGACGACGCAATCCAACCCGAGCAGCGCGCAGGCGGTTGCGGTGGCCACCCCGTGCTGGCCCGCGCCGGTCTCAGCGATCACCCGCGTCTTGCCCATCTGCCGGGCCAGCAAGGCCTGACCCAGCACATTGTTGATCTTGTGAGAACCGGTGTGGTTCAAGTCTTCTCGTTTGAGGAATATCCGCGCCCCGCCGGCCTGCGCGCTGAGTCGAGCGGCCTCATAGAGCGGGGACGGCCGGCCGGTGTAGTGCGCCTGCAGTTTATCGAGTCTGTCGAGGTAAGTCTGGTCGGTGCGCGCCTTTTCGTAGGCGGCGGTGACCTCCTCGATCACCGCCATCAGCGCTTCGGCGACATACCGGCCCCCATACACACCGAAATGACCCCGGGAGTCGGGATCGTGCTGGGTGGGCTCGGCGATCGCCGCGCTGGAAAGCGGAAGTTGGGGACGCAAGATGTCTGCCATTACCAAGGCTCAACGCGCAAGCGGTGCATAGCGTTCAACCATTTCTGCGCATGCATCCCATGAACGCCGGGCTAGCGGGCCGGCTTCGGACACGACGGGTGCTTGCCCGCGGTGACCAGGTCAGCGACGGCTGCGCGGGGATCACCGCTGGTCACGAGGCCCTCACCAACCAGCACCGCATCAGCGCCCGCACCGGCATACGCCAGCAGGTCGGCGGTGCCACGCACCCCAGATTCGGCGATCCTGATCACGCGGCTGGGCAGCCCGGGCGCGATGCGCGCGAAGCAGTCTCGGTCCACTTTCAGCGTTCGCAGGTCGCGGGCGTTGACGCCGATCACCCGGGCCCCGGCCTTCAACGCCCGGTCGGCTTCTTCCTCGGTGTGCACCTCGACCAATGCCGTCATTCCCAGCGACTCGATGCGCTCCAACATCGACTCCAGCACAGGCTGATCCAGCGCCGCGACGATCAGCAGCAGCATGTCCGCACCGTGCGCACGGGCCTCGTGAATTTGGTAGGGCCCCACCACAAAGTCTTTACGCAGCACCGGTACCGACACCGCCGCGCGCACCGCGTCAAGATCGTCCAGGCTGCCGTGAAAGCGGCGCTCTTCCGTCAGCACGCTGATGATCCGGGCGCCGCCGTCTTCGTAAGAGCGGGCCAAACTGGCTGGGTCGGCGATCGACGCGAGTTCTCCCGCCGACGGGCTGGCCCGCTTCACCTCGGCGATGACGCCGATACCGGGCTCGCGCAACGCCGCTAAGACGTCCAGCGGTGACGGCATGGCCTCGGCG
>NZ_JBAPPI010000222.1:0-12287 GCF_049280035.1 Mycobacterium sp.
CCTGAGCTCGTCCGTCCAGACCGCGGTGCAGGCCATGGCCACCCACAATCGAGCCGTCAAACAGTCTGGCGTACACGGCTTTTGGATGTCGCTCCTGATCTTCAGCATCATGGCTGCGATCTACGTCGCCCGCTACATGCTCGACATCTACCTGACGCAGCGCTTCATTGTGGCCTGGCGGGTTTGGCTCACCGATCGGCTCACCGGCGACTGGCTCGAGGGCCGGGCTTACTATCGCGGCCGGTTCATCGACGGCACGATCGATAACCCCGACCAGCGTATCCAGCAGGACATCGACGTGTTGACCGCGGGGGTGGGAACCACGCCCAACGTGCCGTCCAACGGCACCGATAAAGTGCTGCTCTTCGGTGCCGTGCAAGCGGTGCTGTCGGTGATTTCGTTCACGGCCATCCTGTGGAACTTGTCAGGCACGCTGACGCTGTTCGGAGTCAGCATGCCCAGGGCAATGTTCTGGATCCTGATCATCTATGTATTGGTTGCGACAATGATCGCGTTTTGGCTCGGACGGCCGTTGATCGGACTCAGCTTCCGCAATGAGCTGACCAATGCCGCATTCCGCTATGCGTTGGTACGGGTGCGGGACGCCGCTGAGGCGGTGGGCTTCTACCGGGGCGAGCGTGCCGAACGTGTGCAGCTGAGCAGTCGATTCCGACCGATCATCGACAACTATCTGCTGTACGTGAACCGGACCGTCGGCTGGTTCGGATTCAACACCTCGATGAGTCAGTTGATCGTCCCGTTGCCATGGGTGCTCCAAGCGCCACGGTTGTTCGCAGGGCAGATCAAGTTCGGTGCGGTCACACAGACCGAAAGGGCGTTCAGCAACATCTGTGACGGCTTGTCCTTCTTCCGGAACTACTACGACCAATTCGCCAGCTATCGCGCGGCGATCATCCGATTGCACGGCCTCGTGGTCGCGGACGAGAAGGCCCGCGACCTCCCCGAACTGCTGGTCAGGCCGAGCGCCGACGGCGCCGTCGACATCGAGGGCGTGGAGGTGCGCACTCCGGACGGCGACCAGCTCATCGATACCCTCGATCTGCACCTGTCCGAAGGCGACGCGATGGTGATCACCGGTCCGTCGGGCAGCGGCAAGACGACGCTGCTGCGCAGCCTGGCCCAGTTGTGGCCATACGCGTCGGGGACGTTGCGCTGCCCCGATGGACCGAACCAGACGATGTTCCTCTCCCAGTTGCCCTATGTGCCACTGGGCGATCTGCGTGCGGTGGTGTGTTACCCAGCGCCAGGCAGTGAAATCCCCGACGATGTCCTCCGCGAGGTATTGCTCAAAGTGATGCTGCCGCATCTGGTCGACCTGCTCGACGAGGAACAGGATTGGGTCAAAGTGCTCTCACCCGGCGAGCAGCAGCGGGTCGCATTCGCTCGTGTGCTGTTGACCAAACCCAAAGCGGTGTTCGTCGACGAGGCGACATCGGCGATGGACGAAGGCCTGGAATTGACGATGTATCAATTGCTGCGCAACCAGTTACCGGACACCATCGTTGTCAGCGTGAGTCACCGCAGCACCGTCGAGCGGCATCACCAACAACGCCTCCAACTGCTTGGGGAAGGCCGATGGGAGCTCGGCCTCATCGAAGAGGAACCTGCGAGCGTCTGACGCGCCTACGCGCCGCCGGTCGGGGTCTAGCCCGCCGCGTGCGTTCCGGCGCGGCGGCCGAAGAACGATCCCTCGCCGAGCTGGGTACCGCTGGCGTAGCCCTTGCCGTCCTGGGCGATGTTGGATGCGCACGCGCCCACCGCGTACAGGCCGGCGACTGGTGTGCCGTCTTCGCGCAGCACCTGACCATCGACCGAGGTGGCCAGCCCGCCGACGGTGAACCCGGCATACATCGCCTTGCCCAGCGACAGGTCGTATGCACCCCACGGTCCGTTGTCTTGCGGTGCAAGGTAATCCGGTTGCTTATGGAAATCGGGATCCTCGCCGCGGGCGGCGTAGGTGTTGTAACGGTCCAGCGTCGCAACAAGATTGCCCTGCGGGATGTCCAGCGCGCCTTCCATCTCGGCAACGGTCTCCCAGCCGTCGATCAGCGGGATCAGCGGCACCTCCGGCGGCTTCAGATGCGCCTCGTCAACGATCAAAAACGCGGCGCTGTCGGGCTGTTCCATGACGAAACCCGATGTGCGCGAGTGGTAAGAGTCCTCGGCGACGAACCGCTGCCCGAGCTTGTTGACGATGATGCCGGTCAGCAGGATCGACGGCGGATATGCCGGCGCCGTGATGAAGATCTGGTCCATGTGCTGGGTCGCGCCGCCGGCTGAGACACCCATGCGGATGCCTAATCCGTCGTCGTAGGTGTTGCCCAGTACGAACGGCTTTTCCGCCAGTTTCGGGGTGTAGGTGGCCACCATCTCCGGATTCATCACGAACCCGCCGGCAGCGATGATCACCGACCTCGCTCTGATCGCGCCGGTGTCAGCGAACTGCTTCCACATCACGCCGGTGACCACTCCCGACTTGTCGGTGATCAACGCGGTGGCGCCGGTCTCGTACCGGATCTGCACGCCCAGGCTGGTCGCGCGTTTGAGCAGCAGGTCGACGACCATGCTGGCGCCGCCCGTGTCGCCCGGCACCGGTACCTTGTGCCCGCGCGGAGCCGGAACCGCAAGCTCGAGAAACGGCCAAACCTTCTCGTTGCCGGTGTACATCAGCCCCTCGGTATTGGGCTGGATCACCGCCTTTCCCGGAAAGTAACTGCGCTCGAACTGAAAACCCAAGTCCTCCAACCAATTGAAGTGCTCGACGCTGCCGTCGCAATAAGCGCGGATCTTCGCGTGGTCGGGGGCGCGGGACACCGCGACCAGATACTTGTACATCTGCTCAGGGGAGTCGGCGTGCCCGGTGGCCTGCTGCACCGCGGTCCCGCCGCCGAGGTAGAAGTGCCCTCCGGCCAGTGCGGTGGTGCCGCCGGCCGCCGCCGCGCGCTCCAGCACCAAAACCCGCGCCCCCGAAGCAGCTGCGCTGACCGCTGCGCAGCCGCCCCCGATACCGAAACCGATCACCACGACGTCGACTTCGTCCGACCACGACGACACGTCGTCAGCGCTGAAAGTTGCTGGTATTTCAGTGCTCATTGGCGCCGCTCCTCCTCATCGCTACGTCCCCCTCGCCGCTGCGCGGCTGGGGGTGCCCCCACTGCATCGTCGCCGGCCGGGATCTTGCGCCGCTCCTCAGCATCGCTTCGCTCTGCATCGTCGCCGACGCGGCTCACCGCTGCTCCTGCTTGATGTAGTCGAAGAACTGCCGCATCTCGGCAGAGAAATGCGCGACCTCCACGAACGGCACCCCGGCCTGCGGGGCAGCCAGGTAGGCGAACCGTAAACCGCCGGGCATGACGCCCTGCTGAACCACCGACGCGCCATGCTCGGCGGCGCCGGCCAAAGTGTCCGCGAATTGCTCGGGGCTCTCGGCCTCGACGCAGATGTGGTGTAGACCCGGCCCACTGTCTCGCAGGAAGTCACTATAGATATTAGGGCCGCGCACCGGTGCGATCAGCTCCAGCTGCATGTCCCCGAGATAGCTCAGTGAAATGCTGGCGACGAAGTCGGCCGGTCTGCCGAGGTAGCTGCAGGTGTCCGGAGCAAAGTGCACATCGGGTAACCGCACCCACTTTTTGACGCCTAACAGGCCGGTGAGGGCCGTTTCTGTGGCATCCAAGTCGTGAGTTACCCAGGCGATCTGTACCGGCGACCCGACGGAGAGGCTCATCGCCTCGCAGGATAGCCCAGCGTCTGCCCCGGCAGAAAGACGTTGCCACCACCAGCTGTTTGTGCCACCGCAACCATGGTTGAACGTGTTCTAATTCGGCGACGTTACCCGGTTGGGGGTCGCGCTGACGTCAGGCTGGGTCAGCACACCGACCAGCAGCCGAACCTGGGTGTCGAACACCGCCTCGGGGTCGGTCAGGGTGTCGGCGCCGTATTGCCCGAACACCTCCAGGCTGATCGCTCCTACCACGCCGGCCCATACCGCGAAACATTTGGCAATGACGGGATCGTCGCCGGGGAAGCCGAACTCTTGGCGGAGGCGTTCAAAGTCCGACGAAATCGGTTGTTGCGCTGGCCAATTGGTCAACATGATGTCGCCGGTCTCGATGCCGGCGGCGACGGCGTCGAACAAGGCGCTGACTACCCGCGTTCCGGGGCCGACGGTTCGCTCGGCCGGCGCGTGATAGCCGGGCACCGGGCTGCCGTACAGCAGCGCCCAGCTAGCCGGGTGGGCGGTGGCCCAATGGCGGGCGGCATGCGCGATCGCGATGACGTCGTCGCTCCACACGTCGGGCACTGCGTCGCGGGCGCGATCCACCGCGTCGGCGAGGTCGGAATAGGCGTCGACGAGCAACAACGTCAGCAACTCGTCGCGGCTCGACACATACCGGTACACGCCGGACGACACCATGCCCAGGTCGCGGGCGATGGCGCGCAGCGACAATCCGGCCGCGCCGTGTTCAACCAAATGGCGCCTGCCGAGCTCGACAATCTGCGCCTCGATGCGCTCGCGCGAGTCGCGCCGCTTGCCCACCGACCCATTTTGACACAAAAGAGATCGGTGCTCTTGATTTTCCGTGGCCGGTGTGTCATCGTGACACCTTGCGAGAGCACTGCTCTCCAGAGTCGAGTGCAAGGGAAGGACATGTCATGCCGGTGCGATACGACGAACCCGACCGAACGGCCCGGGCCGCCAACGCGCTAATCCGCTGGCTGGCCGAGATGGGCATCAGCATCGCCGGCACCAGGGCGCTTCAGGTGCGCGGCCGCAAGACGGGCAAAATCCGCTGCGTGGTGGTCAATGTGCTCAAGGTGGACGGCGTCGACTATCTGGTATCCCCGCGCGGTAACACCCAGTGGGTCCGCAATGTCCGAGCAGCCGGCGTCGTGGACGCGGGGCCACGCTGGCGTCGTCGCCACCTGCGCGCCACCGAGGTGGCCGACGCGGCGAAGCCGGACCTGCTGAAGCGATACGTGGACAAGTGGTATTGGGAAGTCAAAGGCCACATTGCGGGGTTGACGCCCGACTCCGGCGATGACGAATTACGGTCTGCCGCACCGTCAATCCCCGTTTTCGCGCTGGCAAATCCCAGCTGAGTTTCTACGCGGCCGGACCGCCGGGCCTGTTGGACACTCCCACATCGTCGCGCACCTGCTGCGAGGTGGCCTGCCAGGACACCGCCGCCGGCAAATTGCCCCACACGCTGTTCAACATCCCGACGATCAGGGCCTGCCCGGCGGGACTGATGATGTAGACCGGTCCACCGGAATCGCCTTTCTGGCTGATGGCGCCGTTGCCCATGGTGAACCAGCCGTTGTTCACCGCGTCGACTGTTCCGCAGGTTTCGCCGGTGACGACGCCGAAATGGCAAACGGGCTCACCGGGCGTCACGACAAGGCCGGGGTCCGATTGCAGTGTGCGTCCACCGGGCAGAATGTTGTTCGCTATGACGGCGCTGGTCAGCACAATCGACTCGTAGTCGTTGATCTGCTGGTCGGTGCCCACAATTGCGCCGTTGGGCGTGTTGTCCCGGAACGTCGCCAGATTGCCGATGACGTTGTTGTCCTTGTCGGTCACCGGTCCATCGCCCCGGCAATGTCCGGCGGTGAACGCCACCCGCAGACCCGGGTCGACGTAACCCAACGTGCATAGATGGCCGCCCTGGTGGATCTCCATCCCGGGGAAGACCAGCACTGGGTCGGCCGTGGCCACCGGCGCGGGAAAACAGGCAGCCACCATCGCGGCGGTAACCGACGCGACGAACGCGCGGGCTGCCGGACGGCGCACCGTCGACTCCGATCCGTCGAGGGCCGGCGCGGCGCCGGCCGGCTTTCAGGTTACCGACCCAAAACGTCTTGCGGTAATGCCGGAGAGCCGATCGGTTGGGAGCGCGCCGGCCCCGATCCGGGCTCGGCGCGCTCCCCATCGCGATCAGGGAATCGTCAGCACCTGTCCGGGCTGAATCAGATCAGGGTTGGAGATGCCGCTGGCATCGGCGATGATCTGGTACTTGCTGCCGTCGCCGTAGAACCGCTCGGAGATGTCCCACAACGTGTCGCCGGATTCGACGGTGTAAGTCCGTGCGGCGGGTTCCGGTTCGGGTTCGGGCTCGTGCACCGAGGCGGCCTCCTCCGCGGCGGGCGCGGCCTCAGCTGCCGGGGCGGCTTCTGGTTCCGGCGGCGGCGGAGCATCGGTCTCGGTTTTCGTCGACCACGCCGCTCCGTCGGCGGCGTACAGGACTAGATTGCGGTCGTCCTGCAGGACAAGCCTGACGTTCTTCTTGCCTTTGGTGTCGGTGTGCCACACCGGCTTGTCGGCGGTGTAGACGACGAAGTTCCCGTCGCTCTGGACCTCGGCGCGGACCACGTCCTCGCCGTCGGTCCCCGCCGCCCAAACCGCGTGGCCGCGCGATGCCAGCACCAGGTTCCCGTCGTCTTGCAACGTCAGGGTGTAGGCCCCGTTACCTGAGGTCAGCGATTCACCCTTGACAAGTTTTTGTCCTCCGGTGAGTGTGTCTCCCACTGCATTTCCTCCTCATCATCGCGGGCCCCGGCCGATGCGGGGCGTCATACCACTGTACGACCAGGCGGAGCTTACTGATCTTGGCTTTACGATGGGGCTGTTCGGCTCGCCGTAATAAAAACGATTGATGAACGACCGCTAACCGCGGACGGCTACCTCGGATCGAATGGCCGACCGCGGCTGCCAGCCCGGGGGGCCGAAGATGTAGCCCAGCCGGTCGCGCAGGCGCGTCGCCGACCGGAAATCGCGAGCGATAGCTAGATATTCGTGAGTCTGCAGCTTCCAGACATTGAACGTATCAACCTGTTTGGTCAGCCCGTAGTGCGGACGGAACGTCTCTTGCCGGAAGCTGCCGAACAGCCGGTCCCAAAGGATGAAAATGCCGCCGTAGTTCTTGTCGAGATACTCGGGGTCCATCCCGTGGTGTACCCGGTGATGTGACGGCGTGTTGAAAACGAATTCGAACGGCGCCCACATTCTGCCGATCCGCTCGGTGTGCACCCAGAACTGGTAGATCAGGTTGACTGAGAAACTGACAAAAACCATCCAGGGCGGAATACCCAACAGCGGCAACGGGATCCACATTAGAATCTCGCCGCTGTTGTTCCACTTCTGGCGCAGCGCGGTGGCGAAATTGAAGTATTGGCTGGAGTGGTGAGCCTGGTGGGTAGCCCAAATCAGCCGAACCCGGTGCGCGATGCGGTGGTAGCTGTAATACAGCAGATCCACGCCGACGATCGCGATAACCCATGTGTACCAACGCGTCGCGGATAGGTGCCATGGGGCCAGGTATGCGTAGATCGCGGCGTAGCCGAGCAGCGCAATGAATTTCCAGCCCGCCGTGGTGGCCACTGACACCAGCCCCATCCTGATGCTTGCCCAGGAATCGGCGGTCAGGTAGGCGCCGGACCCCGGCCGGGCGGAACTAGCGGATTGCGCGTTGACTTCCCGCTCAATATGTTCCAGTTTGCGGGCGGCGGTCCACTCCAGAATCAGCAGCAAGAGGAAAAACGGAATCGCGAACAGCACCGGGTCCCGCATCTGCTCGGGCAGCACGGACAAGAAATCCGCGATCGCGTTCACATTTCACACCCTACGACGTTGCTGACCTGTGCTTGGAAACTGACCAAGACTAGTTTGCCTGCGGCGCGCGGGGCATCGGGTCGTCCTGGTCGCCGGCATACCAGTGCACGGCCTGAACGCCCGGCTGCAAAGACAGGTCCGCGACGAGCTGCTCCAGGCGGGCCGGCGCATGCCTGCCGCTGAGCAGGTACGCGGTCAAGGCGACGCTGTCCTCGCCAGCACGCCCGGTGTGGATACCGCGCAGCACGAAGTCGCCGCCGCTGGTGTGTTGGACTATCTGGGCGCGCGCGTATTTTTCTTGCTTGGGTCGACAGATCACCTGCAGTTGGTACGGCTGGTCATCCTCGTCCTCTTCGACCACGTTGTCGCGATCGATCAGGCGGCCCAGTGGCCGCCCCAGCAGGTGAATCCCGAGGATGGTGCCGGTGGCGATCAGGGCGAACAGGAAATGTCCGCCGGCTGCGAGCACACCGACCGCGGCTGAGCACCATAAGGTTGCGGCGGTGTTGAGTCCGTGGACGTTGAATCCCTCGCGCAGGATCACGCCACCGCCGAGGAAGCCGACCCCCGACACCACATACGACGCCACCCTGGTGGGGCTGCTGTCGTTGGTAACAACCGCATAGAGCACGAACAACGTCGCACCCGTGGCCACCAGCGCGTTGGTGCGTAGTCCCGCTCTCCGCGCCTGCCACTGCCGCTCGATCCCGATGAGGGCACCGCAGCCGGCCCCGACGCCCAGACGCAGCAGGAACTCAGCGATGCTCAGCGTCTGCATGACGGGTTCTCCTTTCTTCTGCGCAGGGCTGAGTATCAGTGTGGCCGACTTCGGCGAGATTGGCGCCGTCTCGACGACAGCACCCCGCGCCAGCCACGGTCGACTGGCGGCCCCGCCTCAGCGCGCGACTGACAACACGGACCGCCTGATGGCGGCGTCCTTGACTCGGTGTGTCACCATCTCCCAGGCCGACGGCGAATAGCACGTCGTGACTTCCTCGAATCCGTCGACCCGAGAAATCGTGATGACGCCGGTGTCGTGGTTGATCGACAGGTGGTCACCCTCGGTTTCGTGGACTTCCCGTCCGTTAAGGAGCCGAATTATGAACATGATCGTTTCTCCTCTCTCACTTTCTCATTGCATCCGATCGACTCAGCGGTCTAACGATGTTAGGCGCTACCGAGTTGAATGGCCTTGACCACTAGCAGGATCGCCCCGAGGACGAGATAGCCGCGCAAAGCCAGCATGCCTAGGCGGGTTCCGACCGACCAGGTGACCGGCTCCAGCAAGGTCAACGGTGGCATCCGCCACGTGGTCCGGTCGGCCTCGGCCAACACATCGGAGAGCTGTTCGGGCATCCGTGATTTCGACCGCCGACGGCCAGACCACCGTAGTACCCCGAAAGCGACTGCGCCGCAAACGCCGAAGCCAAGGACGAGGTTGGTGACGATCGCGACGATGTCGCGGTCGGGGAACACCGTTGTCGCCATCAATATCCCGGACAACAGCAATAACGCGCCGACAATCATGCTGGCTACCACGTTCAGCCACCGCCGGTTAACCCACGGGCCCAGGACTTGCCGGTCGTTGCACAACAGCACCAGAAAGACGGTCGCGCTGGGCAGCAGCAATCCGGCCAGGGCTTGCACGCCGGTGGTGATCAGCCCCAACGGCGCGCCGGGGATCAGCACGATGGCCGCCGCGATCACGACCATCCCGGTGTAGGAAAAATAGAACGGCTTGGCGTCAGCGAATCCGCGATGCAGCGAGTGCTTGAGCCCGAATACATCCCCGAACGCGTAGCTGCTGGACAGGGTCACCGCAGCCGCGCCGATGATCGAGGCGTCGAGCAACACGATCGCAAAGATCGAGCCGAGGAGGTGATTGTGTTGGCCGAGCAGGTGTGCGAGCACTCCCGCGTCGACGAAATTGCCTCGGCTGTGGGTGGCGCGAGCGGCCCAATCGCCGGTCATCACCAACGCGGCCGCTCCGGCAACGACGACGAAGGCGCCTATGGTGGTGTCGGCTCGCTCGTAGCCGATAAAGCGTGGCGTGATGCGCTTGTCGACGATGTTGGACTGCTGGAAGAACAGCTGCCACGGGGCGACCGTGGTGCCGACCATGGCAATGATCAACAGCACAGCGTCCGACGTGACCCCACCCGACACACCTGGAATGACAAAGGATTTCGCCGCGTGGCCCAGGTCCGGGTGAGACATCAACAGCATCGGAATCTGTATCAGCGTGATCGCAATGAACACCAACATCGCGCGTTCCCAGCGCCGGAAGCTGCCGGTGGCCATGATGGCGATCAGCGCAACTGCCGCGAACGGGACCACTATGTATCTGGGGATGCCGATGTAGTCGGCCGCCAGGGTGACGCCGATGAATTCGGTGACGAGGGTAAGGAAGTTCAACAGGAACAGGTCACCGACGGAGAACCAGCCCCAGCCGCGGCCGAACCGTTCGTTGATCAGCCGCGCGTGTCCTACCCCGGTGACCGCACCGAGCCTCACCACCATCTCCTGATTGACAATCAGCACCGGGATCAACAGCAGCAGCACCCACAGCAGGCTGTAGCCGTAGTTCTGTCCGGCCTGCGTGTAGGTCGCGACACCGCCAGCGTCGTTGTCGCCCACCATCACAATCAAGCCAGGCCCGACGATCGCCAGCAGGGTTAGCAGCCGCACCTTAAGGGTGCGTGGACGAGCGTTGTCGCCGATGCTGATGCGCCCCAGCGCACCTTCGATGTCACCGACGTGCGCGCTGTCCAGCACCGCGGTGCGGGGCGCGGCGGTGCGGGGCGCCGCCGGTGGTGCGACGTCGATGACGTCGCGGTCCAGAGTGGTCATGACCCGTTACCTCCGTCGTTGCTGCTTGCCATCGGATCGTCAGTCGCGGAACTCGGTTCTCGCACAGGACGTGGGCCACGTTCTCGTCGACGCCAGTCGTCGGGAATGGTGGCCTTGAGCACGTCGTCGACCGTGACGACACCCAGCACGCGATCCCCATCGTTGACGACCGGGACGGCGTGCAGGTTGTAGTCGGCCATCAGTACCGCGATATCGGCCAGTTCTGCGTCGGGGCCAACCTGGATTGGATTCGAATCCATCAGTGTTGCAACCACATCCGCGGGATATGTCTGCAACAACGCAGTCACTGGCACCACGCCCGCGAGCTGTCCTTGTTCGTTGAGCACGTGCATCTGCAGCAGCGCCCCCGGCTCTACGCCCTGGGCGGTGGCAATGAGCGCGAGCGCCTCTCCCGCTGTGGCCCAAATTCTGCAGCAGACGATGTCGACATTCATCAATCCGCCCGCGCTGTCGGGATTGAAACCCAAAAGAGTGATCACCTTGGTGCGTTGCGGTGCAGGCATCAACTCAAGAACCCGGCGTCGGCGGGACTGACGGAGATCCATGATCGCGTCAGCGGCGTCGTCGGCGCGCATCCGGCTGAGCAAGGCCGCGACGTCGCCGTCGGGCATATCGTCGAGCAGCCGACTGGCCTTGTCCTGTTCGAGCTCCTCGAAAACGTCTGCTTCCAGGTCGGGGAAGCTGCGCACGCGGTCCAGAATTTCGCCTCCCTCGGTCTCGTTAGCCTCTTCGAGGAGGTCGGCGATCTGCGCGGGCTTGAGCGCCGCAACTCGCCCGAAAACGCGACGCACGGCAATCGATTGACCATGTCCGATCAACGGTTCAAACGCCTTCCAATCGCGGGAAGCCTGGCCACCGGGTGTTTTCAGCAGTCCGAACAGACGGGGCGGCCGCCGGGTATCCAGTCGCGCCAACACCCAGCCCTCTCCGCTGTCTTCGAGTTCAACGTCGTAGGCGCGGACCAACTCGCCCCCAGTCACGTCGATCAGCCGATACCCGAGGACGTCAGACCGCAATAACACCTCACCGTGGCGGCGCTCGAACCGCCGCGGGTCAATCTCGTTGTGCACCAGGATTACCCGGTCTGGATCGAATCGCCGAATTGATCCGCGGCCGACGAATACCCGCCGGCCGCCGACGACCGCCACGATGCCAGTGACCAGTGGGTAGGTCTCCGCACTGCGCAGTCGCACGATGATGTCGTCAACCCGGCCTACTGCTTCGCCGGATGGCGTCACCACGGGGGCGCGTAACAGCTGAGACAGGTGAATCGACGGCGGACGGGTACCGACGTCTTGGCGCCTGGTGGCCGGCTGGCTCATGGCTATCCCTTCCCAATACTTGTTGCGTGTCAGTGGTTGGTGGTGGTGGGGATCGCGCTTGTGCAGCAATATGCCTGCAGCGCAAGCTGTTTGGTTAGGCCCAGCTCGAGCCGACGGCGCTGTCGGTGGAGTTCATGTTGTTGCCCGCCGTCTGCACCTTTTGGCCGTGGGCGTTGGCTTGTTGGTAGATGACCTGGAAGTTGCGGCCCAGTTGGGTGATGAACTCCTGGCAGGCCACCGAAACGGAACCGCCCCAGAAGTCACCGGCGGCCAGCACATCGCGCACGATGGACTGGTGCTCGGCCTCCAACGACGCGGCCTGAGCCCGGATCAACGCGCCGTGGGCGTCCACGTCGCCGAACTGGTAATTAATCGACATGAGCGTGTTCTCCTAAAAGACTTGTGCGGGTGGGGACTAGCTGGACAGGATCTGCTGAGAGGCCTGCTCTTGGGTCTCGTAG
>NZ_JBAPPI010000223.1:0-2195 GCF_049280035.1 Mycobacterium sp.
AGGCAAGACCAAGAAGGAGATCATCCGCTGCCTTAAACGGGCCGTGGTCCGCGAGCTCTACCGAGCACTCCAAGCCGACCTAAACCCAACAACGCAGGCACTTGACGCTGCATAGGAGCATCCACACGGACGACGAACGCACACCGATATGCCAAGTTCGGCGGTAACCAGGAAGCGGCGTCCCGAAACGCCTTGTCGAAGTTGGCCTGACCGGCGACGGCCAACAGATTGCGCGGATCGTTGGCGAAGTCGCGGCGGCGTTGGTCGCCCAGCCGCGTGCGCCCTTGTGCCAGGCATCGGACAGCGACACCACGTGGTCGATCTGCACGGCCGGAGAGGTGTCCGGGCCGCGCACGAAAGCGATGGTCGCTCCGGTGTAGGGGTCGTGCAGGATGCCGCGTTGCGCGAAGCAGGTCCCGGGCCGCACCTGCAGGTCGACCAGGTCGCGGCGCAGGATGTCGTCGCGGGTGTTGCAGCCGTTGTGGCCGTACTCCACGTTGACGTCATCACTCCAGGGCTCACCGAACCGCGCACGATTGAAATCCTCGAAGCGATCCCACCCCTTGACCGGCAGTTCTTCGAGGTGCAGCCGGGCCGTCTCGAAGGCCGGGTTGGCGGGGAACTCCTGCGGGACCGGTTCCCGGCTTCGCGCGTCGCGGAGGTAGAACCAACCGGCACCGGCGGCGATCGCCACAATGATCAGCAGCGCCAGCGTGTCCCGGTACCGGCCGCGCCGAGCGGGAATGACACGCGCCACATAGCGGTTCTAGCACTTGAGACTGTAGAGTGCTAACTGTTTTAGACCATCACGGAGGTTTCTGTGCCGACTTACAGCTATGCGTGCACCGAGTGCGGTGACCGCTTCGATGTGGTTCAGGCCTTCACCGACGACGCCCTGACCACTTGCAAAAATTGCTCGGGTCGGCTGCGCAAACTGTTCAACTCGGTCGGGGTGGTGTTCAAGGGCAGCGGTTTCTACCGCACCGACAGTCGCGAGTCGGCGAAAAGCTCGGCCAACGGCTCCGCCAAGGGGAGCTCGTCGTCGGGCACCGACACGTCGAGCAGCAGCGACAAGTCCGGCTCCTCGGAAAAGTCGACTACCTCCAGCGACAAGTCGGACTCGGCAAGCTCGAAGTCAGCGACCGCCGCCGCCAGCTAGCCGGTTATCCACAAGCGGCCGGCCGGCGGCCGCATGTACTACCCCGCCACACTTACCGTTGCGGCATGGGGGAATCCCTCAAATCGCTGAATCCGTCGCTACCGACCCAAATTTCGCAGTGGTCGCGCCCGGACTGGTCGCGAACTGTGCTGGCCCGGCGAATTGCCGCGGCCGGGCTCGTCGTGCTGGCCGGTGTCGCGGCACTGCGGCCCAACCCGAACGGTGACCGTGCTCAGGTGGTGGTGGCAGCCCGCGATCTCAGCCCGGGCGCCGCGCTGACTGCCGACGATCTCCGGCTCGAAAAACGTTTGGTCCCAACCATTCCCGACGGATCTCAGTCCGGCATCGAGACGGTTGTCGGGTCGACGTTGGCCGGGCCGGCGCGGCGCGGTGAAGTGCTGACCGACGTCCGGTTGCTGGGCCGCCGACTGGCCGAGTCGGCGGCGGGGCCGGACGCCCGGATAGTGCCGGTGCATCCCGCCGACAGCGCTCTGGCCGATCTGGTCCGCCCTGGCGATGTCGTCGACGTCGTTGCCGCCTCAGAGACCGCCTCCCAATCCAACCCGAAGGGCCCCAGCGTCATAGCCACCGATGCGATCGTGGTGCTGGTCTCGGCGAAGCAGAAGGCTCAGGCCGCGGCAGCTGACCGGGTGATACTGGTGGCGCTGCCGGCGGCCTCGGCCAATGCCGTGGCCGGCGCCGCATTGGTGCAGGCCGTGACGCTTACCCTGCATTGAGTACGGGCGAAGGATCTTTCAGGCGGCCGCCGACTGGTCGCTGGCACAGTACTTGCACTTGTGTGCGGACTCGGGGATGTCCGACATGCACTCGTTACACGCCTTGGTTGCGGGCTCATCACCGAACACCGTTACCCCACGGCGCTTCTGGATGTGCTTGTAGGGCAACACGATCACGACGTAGATGGTGGTCATGAAGACTATGAAGTAGACAATCGCCCCGATGAACGCGCCCATGTCGACGAACGTCTCCTTATTGCCTGCATTGCCGAGCTGCCAGCCCAACCCGAAGGTGGTAT
>NZ_JBAPPI010000224.1:0-7417 GCF_049280035.1 Mycobacterium sp.
AGCCGAGGCAGGGTACGCACGGCCTCCCCGGCGATCTCCCTGCCGCTGCGCGCCGCCCCCACCGCGGCGTCGGCCAACCCCAGGCTCAGGCCGATGCCCAGTTCGGCCAGCGCGCCCGCCGAGTGACCGATACGCGACGACAGCCCGACATCGCCATCGATCCCGTCGCTGGGGTCGGCCTCCATCGCATGCACGCCCTCCGGCCTGGGCGCTCGACCGTCTCGCCACAGCACCCAATTACCGACCGTGGGCCACGTGTGCGTGGCGGCGGTCGATCCGACAACGAGCCCGAAGTGACCTGCCCGCAACAGCACCTCGGACACCTCGGCGCGGGGGGCGGCCCGCCGGATTCCTCGCACGGACGCGGGTTGGCCGATGTCATCGATCTCGCCGACGAACGCAAGGACCGGACAGGTGATCTCCGCGAGCGTGATCAACGTGCCATCGATCACGGCGCCGCCGGCCATCATGCGGTTATGGACCACGAACTGCCGTAACAGTTCGGCGACCGCGGGACCCGACCATGCCACCCAGCCCTCCACCTCGAGGAAGCGGCGTTGCTGTTCCCTGGGCAGCAACGCCTCACGGTCATGGAGTTGCCGTAGAAAGTCCCACCTCGCCCGGACCGTCTTGATCGGGTCCAGAAGTTGAAAGCCGGTACGGGCCATCCACCCGGACACCGAGAGCCGGTTGAAGACGTGATCGGCGATCAGCTGGGCGCCGCGGCCCGCCAGGGCCGCGGGAATTCCGAACGGCAGACCTCTGAGCGAATCGACGGCGGCGCCGAATGTGATGACGCTGGCCAGGCCCTCGGAACGTCGGTAAGCCGCGGTTTGATAGCAGAACATGCCGCCCTGCGAGTAGCCCGCCAAATGCACCTCGCGGCCGGTGTGCGCCTGTACCGAGTCGATGACCCGGCTCAGCGCGACGACATGGTCGCTCAACGTGCGTTCGAGCCCACCGGTTTCCCGGTCCGGTGAGCCGAAGTCCACCACCCACGGGTCCACACCGAGATCATGCAAGACTCCGACCGCACCCTGGTCTCTGGTGACGTCGAACACGTTGGCTGACATCATCATCGGCGGCACAAGTACTACCGGCGGCCGGGACGGATCATTCGCGCCGTCGGGGAAGTAGCGTCGTAGCCGGTACATGTCGCACCGCTCCATGATCTGAAACGGCGACGGACGGGATCCAGTCTGAAGGCCACCGAACCGCAGCACTTCGACACCGGTCCGCGTGGTCGCGACGATCCGGTTCACGGGACCGGCGATCAGGTCGCTACCCCACGTCACCGGTACCACATGTCACACCGACGCTCCCGCTGATCACACAGCTGCCGACGTCATGAATTCGACACTACGCGCAGCGAGGGTGCCGCGGCGGCAAGGCGTGACGGCGGAGCCCGACACGTACGGCCGGTTGCCGTTGGCGATACTGGACGGATGCCGAGCACCGATTTCCACCCTGATCTCCGCAGAATCGCCCGCCTTGCCCCACGAGCACTGGTCGGCCCACGGACTCTCCGCGTCGTCCGGGCGCTGAGCGGGCTGCAACGCAGCAAAACCCCGGACGGCGTCGAGGTGCTGACCCTGGGGTCCGGTGTCGGTGTGCGGCTGCACCGGCCGGTCGGCGTCAGCCAGCCCACGGCCGCGCTGCTGTGGATGCACGGCGGCGGTTATGTGCTTGGCACCGCACAGCAAGACGACGCACTGTGCCATCGCTTCACCCGTGAGCTGGGCGTCACCGTTGCGGCGGTGGACTACCGGCTGGCACCCGAGCATCCCTACCCCGCACCGTTGGAGGACTGCTATTCGGCGCTGACCTGGCTGGCCGGCCTACCTGCGGTCGACCCGGCGCGGGTGGCAATCGGCGGCGCCAGCGCCGGCGGCGGGCTGGCGGCAGCGCTGGCGCTACTGGCCCGGGACCGTGGCGAGATCACCCCGGTGCTGCAGCTGCTGTCCTACCCGATGCTCGACGATCGCAGCGGGGCCGAGCCGAAGAGCCCGAACTACCGACTGTGGAGCCCGAAGAGCAATCGCTTCGGCTGGGCGTCCTACCTCGGCAATGCCGACCCGCAGGTCGCCGTTCCGGCGCGCCGCGATGATCTGGCCGGGCTGGCGCCGGCGTGGATCGGCGTCGGCACCAACGACCTGTTCCATGACGAGGACCTGGCCTACGCCGAGCGACTCACCGCGGCCGGGATCCCGTGCAACGTCGAGGTGGTTCCGGGCGCGTTTCACGGATTCGATGTGGTGGTCCCGAAAGCCGCTGTGTCACGGGCATTTTTCGCCAGCGAGTGCGTGAGCCTGCGCACCGCCCTTGCTTTGCAGGGCTGATCGGCCGCCATGCGCACCAGCGCACCGTTCTCGGTAAGCGAAGAGCAGCGGGCGCTGCGCAGCGCGGTGGCCGACTTGATGGCGCGACGCTCCGGCGAAGCGCGGGTGCGAGAGTTGATGGCGACCGACACCGGTGTTGACCGCCAGCTGTGGCATGAATTGGCGGCCATGGGTCTAACCGGACTACTGATCGGCGAGGAGTACGGCGGTGCCGGTGCGGGCCCGGTGGAAATGGGCATCGCGATGGAAGAGATGGGCCGGGTCTTGTTGGTCAGCCCGTTTTTGTCGACGGCGGTGCTGGTGCCCAGCCTGCTGGCCGAAGCCGGCGACGCCGCCGAGTGCGCCGCGGTGCTGCCTCGGATCGCAGCAGGGGACCTGATCGCCACTGTTGCCTTCGCCGAGGACGACTCGGCTCGGTTGCCCGCCACGATCGCCACGTCTGCGGGTGCCATCGGTGACGCCTGGCACGTCACCGGCTACAAGTATTTCGTTCTTGACGGGCAGTCAGCGGAGCTGTTGTATGTGCTGGCCGGAACTGATTCGGGGCCAGCGGTTTTCGCGGTCGACGCCGGTGCTGCCGGCCTGGGTGTGACGCCGCTGACCACGGTGGACCCGACCCGTAAGCAGTGCCGCCTGCAGTTCGTCGATACCCCGGCGCGGCTGGTCGGACGGCTGGGCGCCGGCGTCGAGGCGTTCGCCGCAGCGTTGGACCGCTCGGCTTCGGCATTGGTCAGCGAGCAGGCCGGCGGTGCGAGGCGCGTGGTCGAGATGGCCACCGAGTACGCCAAGACCCGCTACCAGTTCGGCAGGGCTATCGGCAGCTTCCAAGCGGTCAAGCACATGTGCGCCGACATGTTGCTGGAGGCCGAGTCGGCGGTCTCGGCGGCGCGCTTCGTCGCCGCATCATTCGCCGAGCAAGCACCTTCGCGTATCGCCGATCTTGCTCTGGCGCAGGCGTACTGCTCGGACGCATTCGTCTTCGTCGCGGCGACCAACATCCAGGTACACGGCGGCATCGGATTCACCTGGGAGCATCCGGCGCACCTGTATTTACGGCGGGCCCGCAGCGACGCCCAGTTGCTGGGCAGCCCGTCGTGGCACCGGGAACGCTACCTGCGGCAGAGCGGAGCCTGACCTTTGAACGACGACGAACTGCGCGACGAGGTCCGAAATTGGTTGGCGGCCAACTGGAATCCCGGAATCGATCGCGCCAGCTGGGCCCAACTTGTCGTCGACGCCGGATGGGCGGTGCCCAGCTGGGAACCCGAATGGTATGGCCGCGGCCTCTCCGATGCCCAATCCCGGCTCGCCGCTGCCGAATTCGCTGCAGCCGGCGCGCCCGGCTGCGGTCACGATCGCGCGAACCTGTTCGCCTGCACCGTCCACGACGTCGGAACCGACGAGCAGAAGCGACGGCTGATTCCGCCGTCGATACGGGGCGATAGCAAATGGTGCCTGCTCTACAGCGAGCCAGGTGCGGGATCGGATCTGGCCGGCCTGCGCACCAAAGCCGAGCGCCACGGTGAGGAGTGGGTGATCAACGGGCAGAAGGTCTGGACGTCGTTCGCCAAAATCGCCGACTACGGGATGTTGGTGGCCCGGACCGACTGGGACGTGGCCAAACACCAGGGCATCAGCTTTTTCATGTTGCCGATGCGTCAGCCCGGCGTCGAGATCCGGCCGATCCACCAGATCACCGGCGAATCAGAGTTCAACGAGGTCTTCATCGAAGATGCCCGCGTCCCCGCCGAGAACTTGGTCGGCGAGCTCAACGCCGGGTGGTCGGTACTGCAAGTCGCGCTCGGCTACGAGCGCCGCTTCATGGGCGATCTGGCCCGCACCGCCAAGGACAGTCGCCGGCCCCGGCCCGAAAAGACCAACCTCTTAATCGACTTGGCGCGCGAAGCCGGCAAGCTGGACGACCCCCATATTCGTCAGCAGATCGCGCGGGTTGACGCGCTGGCCACGGTCAACCGCTGGAACACCCAGCGGTCCAAGGCCGCGGTCGATCGCGGCGAGGCGGCGGCGCTGATGGCGCTCGGGAAGATCGCGATGTCACGGATTCTGCATGAGACCGCCCGCGTCGAAACCGAAATCGTCGGCGCTGAAGCGATGTTGGCCGGACCGGAGAACCCCGTCGGTGACGCGGTGACCTTCCGGACGATGAACGCCTACTTTACTTCGATCGGCGGTGGGACCGATCAGATCCAACGCAATATCATCGGCGAACGAGTGCTGGGCCTGCCGAAAGAGCCTGAGCCGTACCGCGACACACCGTTCCGGGATCTACCGCACTGAAGCAACACGCCGCGACGCGCCGCGGTCGATGCTTGAACTTTGTCGGCGTTGCGCTCATCCTGTCAGCGTGACCGGTCGCGAGAAGCCATCGCGCGGGATTCTTGACCCGGTGGCACGTAAGCTACGCCTGCCATTCGGGACACCAGACTTCATTGACCGGATCATCCGCGGAGGGGTAGACCAAGCCGGTCGGCGGACGCTGTACATGCTGCTCACCACTTGGGATGCCACCGGCGGCGGGCCGTTCGCCGCCAGCGCGATCGCCACTGCCGGCCTGGCCAAGACGGTTGACATCGCGCAGAGTCTGTTCATCGGCCCGGTCTTCGACCCGCTGCTGAAAGCGCTGGGGGCCGACCAGATCACGTTTCGCGCATCGCTGTGTGCCTCACAAGTGGTCGGACTGGGCATCATGCGCTACGGGGTGCGCGTCGAGCCGATCCAGTCCATGGATGTCGACACCTTGGTTGACGCGGTGGCACCCACGTTGCAGCGCTACCTCGTCGGCGAAATCTCCTGATTCATTCGGCCGCATAAGCGATTTGGCCACTAGCGATCGTCGTGGCGACCATGCCGGCGTCTAGCTCGGCCAGCGCCGCTTCCGGCGGCACGCCCAGCACGCAGAGGTCCCCCGGCTCTCCCGGTTGGAGGGTACGCGCCCGGGTGGGCTGCTCGGGGTATCCGAAAAACATGCTCAAAGCTGCTGGTGCCGAGACCCGTTCATCGGCGCCCAGCACGACTCCACTCGGTGTGGTGCGGTGTACCGCCGCTCGCATGGCCGCCCACGGGTCAGGTTGGCCGAATGGCATATCGGTCGACAAGGCCACCGGCACGTCGGCCCGCAGCAGCGACGCCACCCGCCACAGTTGGTCGTGCTCGGCGGCGGGAACGTCGTCCAGGTACTGATCGCCGCGCTCAGCAACGAAGTTGGGCTGGGTTATTACCGTCACCGCGAGTTCGGCGAGGTCGGTGATGCAGTCCGCCGGCGCCACGGCGGCGTGTTCGATACGGTCGCGCGGGTGGGTGCCGGCTTGGCGCAGCGCGGCGATCGTCACCAGCATCTGGGCTGCTGTCACGCAGTGGATGGCGACCGGCCCGCCGCTGCGGTGCCGGTCGGCGATCCACTCAGCGAGCCGTTCGAGGTCCAGGTCGTCGTCGTGCAGGATGCGCTTGCCGGGGGCCAGGCAGTACACTTGTTGGCGCAGTTCGCCGCGCCGATGCAGTTCGGCTAACCGAATGATGTCGCTAGCGTCGAGATCCGGTGTGGCATCGGTGATTCCGGTGACTCCGTAGCGGATCAGCCGCGCACTCAGGTCGGCCAGGTTGGTTTGGCCTCGGCTCAGCGCGTCCGACCACGAGTCGGTGCTGCGCAGCCGGCCGTCGGGATGGTCCGCGAGACCAATTCGAGCCAGACCCGCGGAGTTGAGTATCCACAGCACCCCGCTGCGGTGCTGAATTCGCAGCGGCACGAAAGGGATCATGGCGTCGAGCGCCGCCCGGTCCAGTGGTCCGGCAACTGAATCGTGGTAGCCGACGGCGCGGATCCAGCCGTCCTCGCCTTCCTGGGCGCTCGCCAACACGTTGGCCAGGGCGACCCGGTCACGGACCTGCGGCGGCCCGACCCGAACCGAGTTCGCGGCGGCGGCCGCGGAGTGTAGGTGGACGTGGTGATCGTGCAGCCCGGGCAGCACAGTTCCGCCGGCGGCGTCGAGCACGTCCTCGCCTGGTCGCGGGTCCAACCTGTCGGCGACCTCGTCGATGCGTGCGCCCAGGCGCAGGTCGACGACCACACCGTCCAGCGTCATCGCGCGCTGAATCAGCATGGCGTACAGAGCCTCTCGGACACAATATGGCGTACCGCGCCGTTGTCAGAGCCCAGCGGCGACGCTGACGGGCTGGGTGGCGGCGGCTGGGGCGGTGCGACCAGCGCAGCGGACGTCGACGACGCCCGCGGCAGCGCGGCATACCTCGCTGCTACCTGCGCCATCGATACGTCGATCACCTCTCCGCCGCCGCGGCGCAGCGACTGCCCCACCGCTCGCGCCGCCTCCAGTCCGCTCAGCGGGTCGGCAATCGCGTCGCCGCAGAACACCGGTCCTTGCGGACCGGCACCGACCAGCCCACCCGCCACCGCGGCGTCGTCGCCGAACGCCGAACGGTCCGGCTGGGCACGATAACCCCTGACTCGCAACCAGATTCGTCCCGCCGGGCCGGGCACGTCGTCGGCGCTCAACTGGCGGCGCCGCAGGGCCGCTGGACGGGAGCCCTCGATGACGATGTCGGCGGTGGATAGCAGCTGGCGCAGCGCATCAGCGTCGTGGTCGAAATCGATTGCGTAGGATAGCTTCCCGAAGTTCATCCAGTCGAAGAAGGCGGGCTCGCCGCTACGGGTGCCGTCGGGTCGGCTCGGGCTTTCCACCTTGACGACGACGGCGCCGGCGCGAGCGAGCAACTGTGCGCACAGCGGACCCGCCCACAACGACGACAGATCGGCCACCAGCAAGCCGTCCACCCGCCGCGGGCCGATACCGCGCCGACCCGGTCGCACCGCCGGCGGCTCCGCGCAGACTTCCCCCCGACCGGCCACCGCGATATCGAGCAGCTGGCCGCGGGCAACCACAGCCTCGGTCGAACGCGTTGCCGCCCAATCAGAAAGCGCGGCCCAAGGGTCGTCGGGAACCGCGTCGGCTTCCAGCAGCGCCGGCAGCGTCGCAACGTCATCGGCGCGCGGCAACGCGACCGCGCACCAGCCGTCCGCGGTGGCCAGCAGTCGGGTGGCGCCC
>NZ_JBAPPI010000225.1:0-6203 GCF_049280035.1 Mycobacterium sp.
GCACCTGGTGGAACTTGATGTCGTGGTCCTCGGTCGCGCTGTACACCTTGACCGGGACGTTGACCAGCCCGAAGGAGATCGAACCCTTCCAGATGGAACGCATAGAGCCAGTATGCCCATACGACTACCCGGATAAGCGCTTAACTGCCGCTCGTCAGCTTCCTACCGGTTACCTGCCACGTCTCGACGCGACCCGCCCCCTTGACCTCGATCGTCCCACGAGCCTCGCAATCGAATGCACCGGAGACAAGGTCGAACGTATTACGCATGATTTGGATGACGCCGCTTTGGCCGTGCGACTCCATGCGGCTGGCCATATTCACCGTCTCGCCCCACAGATCGTAGATGAATTTCCTGCGGCCGATGACGCCGGCGACCACCGGTCCGGAGTTGATGCCGATGCGGAAGGCGAGTCTGCGCCCGCCGAAAGTCCGTTTGCCGATCTCCGCCTGCATGTCGAGCGCGAAGTTGACCAGAGCGTGGGCGTGGTCGACCCGCGGGCGCGGCACACCGGCGGCGACCATGTAGCAGTCGCCGATCGTCTTGATCTTCTCCAGGTCGTATTTGTCGACGAGGTCGTCGAAGCATTCGAACACGTCATTGAGCAGGTCAACTAGGGTCAGGGGCATCATGGTCGCCGCCATCGGGGTGAATTCGACGATGTCGGCGAACAGGATGCTGGCCTCGTCGTAATGGGCGGCGATCGCGCGCGGTTGCGTCTTCAGGGCCTCGGAGATCTCCCTCGGCAGGATGTTGAGCAGCAGCATCTCCGAGCTTTGCTGGAAGAAGTCGCGGCGGCGGACGAAGTAGTGCAGCAGCCCGAATACGACCGTAATCACCGTTCCCAGGTTGAGCACGAAGAACCACGTCACGAACGCGTCGGGCAGCTGCGCCGGCGTCAGATGAGGTTGCAGCAGAGCGGTGATGGGCAGCAGCGCGACGAAGCCGACGATCCAAAACAGCGTGCGCTTGGGCTCTTCGAGCAACAGCGAGCCCAGCGGACACAGTGCCGCCCAGATAATCACCGCGCTGGACGGCTGAAAGCCGCCCAGCGCGATCGTCACCAGCCACGGCAGGATCAGGATCACCAGCAGTTGGGTGAAGCGATAGAACTCGAGATTGCGGGTCCAGGCGAACAAAGCGGTGTTTACCAGTGTGAAGACCGAATAGAACGCCGGCACCGCGGCCGCGAGCGGGGCATGCACCGCCACATAGATCAGGCTCCACAGCACCGTGAACGGTAGGGTCCCCGCGCACAGCACAACTGCCAGACGCTTCTGCAAAGCGACTTCGTTGCTATCGGCCGCCGTTGCGCCGATTCGTCCCGCCCAAGCGGTCAATCATGGCCCTTTCGTTCAGCGCCGCCCGATCCGGTAGGTCGGCACCCGCCCGGGCTACGGTAACCGCCGCCGCGTTGCTGGCGGCCTCGATTGCCGTCGTCAGCGCATCCAGGTCGATCCCGGCAAGCTCGGTACGTCGTTGCGCGCCCAACAAGCCCGAGCCCCACAGCGCGTCGATCAGGCCGGCCATGAACGCGTCGCCGGCGCCGACGGTGTCGATCACCTGAACCCGTCGGGCCGCCACCTGCGTTTCGCCGGCTGCGCAGACCGCCGCCGCTCCCCGGTCAGCCATCGTCACCACGACAATCGCGGGACCTAACGCCAGCCAGGTTTGCGCGGTCCGCTCGGGCGGTTGGTCGGGGTCGATCCAGCGCAGGTCCTCCTCGCTGACTTTCACGATGTCGCTGCGCTCGACGAGGCGCTCGATGCGTTCGCGGGCCAGATCCCGGTCGACAATCAATGACGGACGGACGTTGGGATCGAAGGCGATGGTGGCCGAGACATGGTAGGTGTCGACCAGCGCCGCGACCGCCAGGCAGCCCGGTTCCTGCACGGCCGCAATCGATCCGGTGTGCACGAACAGCGGCGGCGTCACCGGCGGCGTGCCGGAAAGCTGCCAATCCAGATCGAACACATAGCTGGCCGAGCCGTCATCGCCGACGGTCAGTCGCGCCGTCGCTGTCCGGGCAGCCGACTGGCTCCCCGAAACAAGTTGCGCCCCTGCATCATTGATGTACTGGGTGATGCGCCGCCCACGCACGTCGTCGCCGATGTGGGTCAGGAAGTCGACGTCGCGGCCCAGTCGGGCCAGCCCGACGGCGACATTGAGTGGGCTGCCACCGACGTGCTCAGCGCTGACCTGGCCGTCCTGCTCGACAATATCGATCAGGGCTTCGCCGATCACCAGCCCGCGGGTCATCCCAGTAATGCCTGCAGCGTCGCCCGAGCTCCTTTGTGATGCAACGATTCCAGCGCCCAACGGTAGGCCTGCGCGAAGCGCGGCTGGTGGGCCAGATCTCCGAATATCCCGGTGATCTCGATAAATGCGCAGGGATGCTCGTGTTGGGATCGGGCAATCGGCACTAGCGAGTCGGCGAGCTGGTCCACCACCTCGAACGGCTCGCCCCACTCGTTGACACCCTCGGCGTAGCGGGCCCAGCTCGCCACTACTGCCGCGCCGAGCCGAACCGAACCATCGCTGGCCAGGTTGTCGCAGATCACCGGGAGCAGCCATTTCGGAATGCGGTCCGACGAGTAGGCGCACAGCCGGGCAACGGTGTCGCGCACGCCCGGGTTGGCGAACCGCTCGACCAGCGTGCGACTGTAATCATGGAGGTCGATCCCGGGTACCGGTGGCAGCGTCGGGATGGCCTCGAAATCGAAGTAGGCGAGCAACAATTCGGCGAACAGCGGATCGCGTGCCGCGTCGTGGACAAACTCGTAACCGCACAGATGGGCGAAGTAGCACAGGCACTGATGTCCCGCGTTGAGCATCCGCAGCTTCATCGACTCGTACGGGACGACGTCGTCGACCAGCAGCACCCCCGCCTGCTCCAACGGTGGCCTGCCGTCGGCGAAGTTGTCTTCGAGAACCCAGGCGCTGAACGGCTCGGCCACCACCGGCCACCGGTCGTCGACACCGAAGTCGCGCCGCACCGCCGCGGCCATCTCCAGTGTGGTGGCCGGGGTGATCCGGTCCACCATCGAACTCGGGAACCGGGCATGTTCGGCCACCCACTCGGCAAGCCCGGGGTCGCGTTGTTCGGCATTCGCCAGGACCGCGCCCCGCGCGATCGCGCCATTGCTCTCGATGTTGTCGCACGACACGATTGTCGGCGCGGCGATCCCGCGGTCGCGACGCCTGGCCAGCGCCTCAGTGATCAACATGAATGCGGGCCCGTCGGGGTCGCGGTAGCCGCCCTCGGTGATGGTCAGCGAGATGATCCGGGTGGTTGGCGCGGCCAGCACCTCCAACGCTGCTTGCGGATCGTCCGGTGCGTAGCGATAGTCGATGATCGAGCCGATCACCTGTGCGTCCCGGCTGCCGTCGGCGCTCTCCGCGATCAGCGTGTAGAGGCCGTCCTGGTCACGCAGGACGTCGCGCATTGTCCAGTCGCCGGGCATCACCCCCACCCCGCAGATGCCCCACTCGCGCGCCAGGCCCCGCTGCAGCAGCCGGTCGATGTACATGGCCTGATGCGCCCGGTGAAAGTGACCGGCCCCGATATGGACGATACCGACGCCGACGCTGCCGCGGTCATAGTTCGGCGTGGCGATCGGCAGCCTTCCTAGCGCTGCATTGTTCAGTTTCATCAGGGTAGCCACGATTGCACGACTCCTCCCGGGCCAAGGCCCGAATCGTCATTGCGTGAGTGGCGCACGCTTACCTAAGCGGAGAAGCTCCGCCTCTGACGGTCGACAACATTAGGACATCAGCGAGCGCGCGCCACGAGTCGGTTATAGCGCTTGCGCCAGCATCAATCAATTCCGCACGGCGGCAATCCCTTTCGTCGGGTAGCACGAACATCAGGTTCCCGACGGTGAGGTAGCCGGCCGCGACCGCGGACGTCACGCCGGCCACGGAGTCTTCGATGGCCAGACCTTGATGGGCCTCGACGCCCAGTTCCTGGCCGGCATGCAGGTACACCGCCGGGTCGGGCTTGCTTGTCGGCACGGGAAGGGAATCCTCCGCGCTGAAGCGCACATCCGCCGGTATGAGCGGATCAAGGCCGGTCGCGGTGAAACACGCATTCAACCGCTTGAGAGCGCTGGAGCTGACGGCCGTCAGCGCATATTGCGACGCCAGGTCCCGCAATGGTTCGAGTACCCGCGGATCTGGCTTCAAGGTCACGCCCAGATGAGCGGTGACCCGTTCGCGCTCTTCGAGCACCCATTTCTCGAGTTCGTCGGCGCACAACGCGCGGCCGGCTGCGACATCGCTGTCTGAGGCGGCGACCGCCGCGGGACGGCCCTGGGCCAGGGTCTGCTCGAATGGCACTTCGCACTGCACAGCCAGGTCGAGAGCAGTGCTGCGGAAGTTCTTCCCGACGGCCCGCTTGCGCAGCTCCTCGGCGCTGAGCGGAGCGGTCACGCCGAACCTGGCCAGGAAGCGATTGGTCACCTCGGTCGAGGCGGCGAATGCCGGCCTCTCCGAAGGGAACAGGTTGTAATCGGCGTCACATAGCAACGTGGTGATTGGCGCGGGGTCGAATTCGCGCACAATGCTCAATCCGTCGTTCATCGCGACACCAGCTCCCGCTCGTCGTTCCGCATCGCTTGACGCAATGTGGGCACCACACCCCGTTCGTCGATATCCGCAATCATGTCGCGCAGGCGCTCCGCGAAGCCGGGAACCATCCTTAACTCGGTGAACATTTTATGCCCGACCAACGGGTCGGGGTTGTTGCCGGCCATGGTCGCCAACCTAGTCAGCGGTATCGCCTGCGAGTCTTCGAGGCGGAGTTTGCGCCCCTTGAGGTCGCGGCCGTGCATGTAACGCGCCCAGCCGGCAACAGCCAATATCAGCAGAGTGTGCGGTCTGCCCTGCGCAATCGCTTCCTGCAGGGAGGGCAAAACAAACGACTGTATTTTGCTCGATCCTCGACGAGCCAGCCGCGACAATTGATCGCTCATCCGGGGATTGCTGAGCCGGTCAAGCAAGATGTCCCGGTAGTCGGGTGTGTTCATGCCGGGCACCGCCGGTAGCAGTGGCTGAATCTCGTCGCGCATGAGGTGCTCGACGTAATCGAAGATGACGCGGTCCCGCATCGCTTCGTCGGTGCGCTGGTAGCCGGCCAACGTGGCCAAACATGCGAGTGCGACATGGGTTCCATTGAGCAGACGGGTCTTGATCAGCTTGTGGTCGCGGACGTCGGCCACGAATTCGGCGCCGACCTCATCGAGCGGCGGGCGGCCGTTGCTGAAGCTGTCCTCGATTACCCATTGGCAATACGGTTCGGTCACCACCGGCAACCTGTCGGTGATGCCGAATTCGTCCTCGACGAATCGGCGTTCCGAGTTTGAGGTCGCAGGGGTGATGCGGTCGACCATGGTCGACGGGAATGCGACATGTGCGTCGATCCAGCGGGCAAGCCCGGGGTCTTTCAACGCGGCGAACGACACCAGCGCGGTCCGCGCCGGCTGCGTGTTGTCGGGAATGTTGTCACAGCAGAGCACGGTAAACGGTGCAATGCCGGCGCGGCGACGCTGGTCGAGTGCCTCGGCCAGGTATGCCCACGCGGTGGCAAAGCGATCCGACGCGACGAGGTCGGCGCGCACGTCAGGGTGGGTAGCGTCGAACTCGCGCGAGACCGGATCCAGGAAGTACCCGTCGCCGGTTACCGTCAGGCTGACGACGCGGGTACGCGGATCAGCCAGAGCGGCACGGACCGCCGCGCTGTCGTTCGGTGCGTAGTGATAGTTGCCGATCGAGCCGACCACACGGGCCGTTTGGCGGTCATGGCCGCGCTGCACGACGGTGTAAAGCCCATCCTGGGCCGATAGCAGATCCTTCACATCGCGGGAGCGAAGACTGACGCCGGTGACCCCCCAGTCATGGGAAATGCCCAAGCAGGCAAGGTCATCGAAGTACACGGCTTGGTGCGCACGGTGAAAGTTGCCCGCGCCGATATGAACTACGCCACACTGAAGGGCCGAGCGGTCGTAAGTTGGCACGTCAATGCGCTGCGAATGCAGTCGCAGGGTCGCGTTGCTTAACGGGACGCCGGCCGAACGGCGCCAGGGAACCATAGGAATCACATTGGGCATTTTCGTCTGTGCCCCATGGGTTCGCCCGTCGAACCCTTTAGTGTCCGGGTTAACAAGATTGTTACGGCGAGCATGATAATCGGTGGTGAGACACCG
>NZ_JBAPPI010000226.1:0-2788 GCF_049280035.1 Mycobacterium sp.
TCAGGCCCGATTGAGCAACACTGGTCATAACGGCCGGCTCCTTTCGCAAGTGGCTCTGTCTCCGCCTCGATCGTGGGACAACCCACGACCCAGCGAAACCACAGGGCCGGCCGTTCCATACTTACTAACCGCCCCGCCGAAAGCGCGGTAACCTCATTCTCAGCGCGTGATCACGCGCGACGGAGGAGGCGGGATGGCCCCGGACGACGAAGCCGAACCGACGACGCGTGATGCCCGCTTCATCAAAACCGCGGTGGACATCCTCGGTGAGACCGGGCGGACCGACTTCACCGTGCAAGAAGTCGTCGCCCGCTCCAAGACGTCATTGCGGGCCTTCTACCAGCATTTCAGCAGCAAGGACGAATTGCTGATTGCCCTGTTGGAGCGGACCATGGCGCAGTCGGCACAAGCCTGGCGCGACGAGACGACCGGGTTGGACAGCACCGCGGCAATCAAGCTGATCATCGACCGGATCAGCGCGGAGCCTGAGTCGAGCACCCAAGACAGCCTGAATCGGGCGATGAACCTCTACAACCAACACCTCGCCGAAACCAGGCCCCGGGACTACGCCCGGGTGCTCTCCCCGCTGCACGAGCTGATTCGCGACGTCGTGCAGCGCGGCATCACCGAAGGGGTTTTCCGGCCCAACCTCGATCTGGGGCCCGCCGCGGCGATCGTTATGCAGACCATCTTGGGCGCCCTCCGATTGCATTGGCTGGGAGCCGAATTGACCGGTGCACCAATCGATTCAGCCCATCTATACGACTTCTGCGTCCGCGCGCTGGGCGCAGACGACGGCCAGCAAGTGGGACCACCGACGCTCAGTGAGTTGTTCAGCCAGATCGGTATCCGGCCGGGCGCTCGCGATGGCGAGTTCGCGATGACGTTGCCGGTGACCCCGCAGGTGGTCAACACGTCCGGCGCCCTGCAGGGTGGACTGATCGCCACGCTCGTCGATGTTGCGGGCGGACAGTTCGGGCTGGAATACCTGCAGGAGGGCACCACGATGACGACCGCCGATCTGGTCATCCGCTACCTGCGGCCGATCCGTCAAGGCTCAGCGTTCGCGGTGCCGCGGATGCTGCGCAACGGCCGGCGCGCGATGGTGATGCAGATCGACGTCTACGGCGACGGTGAAGGCGACGAACAGCTGCTCGCGACGGCGACGGTGAACTTCGCCGTCATCAACGGAGCGACCCCGAAGCTTCCCGACTGGCCGCCTGCCTGACCCGCCCCAGCCCGATTACAGCTTGCTGGACAGAAGTGGTAACGTCATTACCACCCCTGAGAATCCAGACTTCTGCAAGGAGATCGCCATGCCGTCTCGCGAGCTTTCCTTCCCGGTGTTCGACGCCGACAACCACATGTACGAACCGCAGGAAGCCTTGACCAAGTTCTTGCCGGACAAGCGCAAGAACGTCATCGACTACGTACAGGTTCGCGGTCGCACCAAGATCGTGGTGCGTGGCCACATCAGCGAGTACATCCCCAACCCGACGTTCGAGAAGGTCGCCAAGCCGGGCGCCCAGGAGGACTACTTCCGCAACGGCGCGCAAGGCAAGACCTACCGCGAGATCCTGGGCGAGCCGATGAAGGCCATCCCCGCCTTCCGTGAACCGGGGCCACGACTTGAGGTCATGGACGAGCTCGGCATCGACTACGCGCTGATGTTCCCCACCCTGGCCAGCCTGGTCGAGGAGCGCATGAAAGACGACCCGGAGATGACCCACGACGTCATCCACGCCCTCAACGAATGGATGCACGAGACCTGGACGTTCAACTACCAAGAGCGCATCTTCGCCACCCCGGTGATCACGCTGCCCATCGTCGAGCGCGCGCTGGAAGAACTCGAATGGTGCCTGGAGCGCGGCGCCCGTACCGTGCTGGTCCGCCCGGCGCCGGTGCCCGGCTACCGCGGCAGCCGGTCATTCGGCCTCGAGGAATTCGACCCGTTCTGGCAGGCCTGCATCAAGGCCGAGATCCCGGTCTCGATGCACGCTTCGGACAGCGGGTACTCCGAGTTCGCGAACGTGTGGGAGCCCGGCGACGAGTTCCTGCCGTTCAAGCCGACCGCGTTCCGGAGCTTCGCGATGGGCCATCGGCCGATCCTGGACGCGATGGGTGCGCTGGTGTGCCACGGCGCGCTATCCCGCAACCCCGAACTGCGGATCCTGTCGATCGAAAACGGTGCCGACTGGGTGCCAGACCTGTTCAAGGGCCTCAAGGGCGTTTACAAGAAGATGCCGCAGTCGTTCAGCGAGAACCCGGTCGAGGCGTTCAAACGCTGCGTCTACATCACACCGTTCTGGGAGGACCGGTTCACCGAGATCGTCAACATGGTGGGCACCGACCGGGTGATGTTCGGATCCGACTGGCCGCACCCCGAGGGCCTGAAGGACCCGATCACCTTCGTCGACGAGCTCGCCGACTTCGGTGCGGAGGATGTCGCCAAGATCATGGGCGGCAACCTGATGAAGCTGATGAAGGTCGCCAAGCCGGTCAACGCGTAGCCGTCCACCGTAGCCAGGCCGCGATATGGAGCGCCGCACCCTTGAAGCGGTGATCTACGAGCGTGATCCGCCCATTGCGCGGATCATCCTCAACCGTGCCGACAAGGCCAACACCAAGGATGCGACGCTGGTGCAGGAAGTCGACGACTGCCTGCACGAAGCCGACCGCGACCGCGAGATCAAGGTCGTGATCCTCAAAGCCAACGGCAACGGCTTCTGCGGTGGGCACGTGGCCCGCTGGGGTCCCGACGAAAATCCCTACCCGGATTTCGGGGACA
>NZ_JBAPPI010000227.1:0-7943 GCF_049280035.1 Mycobacterium sp.
CTGCCACGACGCTCATCGTTGCCTCTGTAGCGCTGTCCGGGACGCCGGCCTACGCGGTCGATCCCCCGGGGATCGACCCGGCGGCGGTGCCGCCGGACGGCGCGCCCGGGCCCGGGCAGGCGATGAAGCAGAGCTCGTACTGCACCGAGGTTGGGGTGTTGCCGGGCAGCGACTTTCGGATGCAGCCGAAATACATGGACATGCTCAACCTGCCTGAGGCGTGGCGCTTCGGCCGCGGCGGCGGGGTGAAGATCGCGGTCATCGACACCGGGGTAACCCCGCACCCGAGGCTGCCGCACCTAATTCCGGGCGGCGACTATGTGATGTCCGGTGACGGCCTGTCCGACTGCGACGCGCATGGCACGCTCGTGGCGTCGATGATTGGCGGGGCCCCGGCGGGCTCTGAAGAACCCGGAGCGCCGGGGCCGCGGCGGCCGCCGCCAGTTCCGACCAGGGAACCACCGCCACCGGCGCCGCCTCCGCAGACGATCAGCGTGGCGCCACCGCCTCCGCAGACGATCACGCTGGTCCCTCCTCCGCCACCGTCGGAGGCGCCGGCGCCGGGACCATTCGGCCTACCACCGGCAGCGCCCGCATCGCCTGCAGCGCCCGCAGCGCCGGGACAGCAGGAGCCCAAGACGCCGGGAGCCGCCAACCGTGGTCACGGCAAGACAGTGCTGCCCGGCTATTCCCATGGCGGACAGGTTGTTTCGGTGGACTACCCACGACCGGCCGCGCCGCCGCTGGACCCGCCGCCGGCAGGGCCGACCGACGCGTTCACCGGGATTGCGCCCGACGCCGAGTTGATCTCGATCCGCCAGTCCAGCCAGGCGTTTAGCCTCAAGGACGCTTACACCGGCGACGAGGACCCGCAAACGCGGCAGAAGCGGGACAACATCTTCAACATGGCGCGGGCGATCGTGCACGCGGCCAATATGGGCGCGCGGGTGATCAACATCTCCCAGGTGATGTGCATGAGTGCGCGCAGCCTCATCGACGCGCCCGATTTGGGTGCCGCGGTCCGTTACGCGGCCGTCGACAAAGATGCGGTGATCGTAGCTGCCGCAGGCGACACCAGTCAGCGCGACTGTAAGGAAAATCCGCTCGTTGATCCGTTGCACCCCAAGGATACTCGCGACTGGAACGGTGTGACCACAGTGGTGACACCGGCCTGGTTCAGCGACTACGTGCTGACTGTCGGTGCGGTGGATTCCTCCGGGGCGCCGATGGACAAATTGAGTGTGGCCGGGCCGTGGGTGTCGATCGCGGCACCCGGTACCGACGTCGTCGGGTTCTCACCGCGAGATGACAGCCTGGTCAACGCGATTGACGGTCCGGACAACTCCTTGCTGGTGCCGTCGGGGACCAGCTTCTCCACGGCGATCGTGTCCGGTGTGGCGGCTCTGGTGCGGGCGAAGTTTCCGCAACTGTCGGCGCACCAGGTCATCAACCGGTTGACCCACACCGCCAGGGCACCCTCGCGCGGAGTGGACAACCAGATCGGCTATGGGATCGTCGACCCGGTCGCTGCGCTGACCTGGGATGTACCCGAAGGGTCTGTGCTGCCCAAGGATTCGAAGTCACCGCTGGACATGCCTCCGGCACCGACTCCGCGCAACATGGTGCCGGTGTGGGTCGCTGCCGGTGGATTTGGTGGCGCGCTACTAATAGCAGGCATGGTGTTCGGTGCAGCAATGCTGTTGCGAAAGACAGGGAGACAATAATGAAGGCACAACGCGAATACGGCCTGGCCCTGTCGTGGCCGCGGGTCACCGTGGTGTTTCTCATTGACGTTGCGTTGCTAGTGATCGCGAGTCATTGCCCCGAGTCTTGGCAAGCCGGTCACGCGGCCTTTTGGGTCGGTGTCGGTCTCGCGGTGTTGGTGACAATCGTTGCCCTGGTCACCAATGGCGGCGTTCCCATCGCGTCGGCACCGATTGCGCGAGTGCGAAATTGGTACGCCGATCCGGAGGCGCTGACCGTCGGCTGCACCCCTGCGATCGATCATCGTCGTCGCTTCAGCCGCGAAACTGTCGGAGTGCGCGAGTACGACGGCCAGCTGGTCGGCGTGATCGCGGTGGAAGGCGCGGTGGACGTGCCCTCGGGACGGCATCGGCATCGCGACGCGTTGCCGGCCACTATGCCGCTGGAAGCGGTCATCGAGGCGCTGCGCCAGTTCGACGTCCGCCTTGACAGTGTGGACATCGTTTCGGTGGGTACACGCCGGGCCGGCAAAGGCGTCAAATCTGCGGTCCAAGACGATTTCCGGCCTGCCGGCGATCGACGCCCGCTCGAGGAGCGCAACACCTGGGTGATACTGCGGATGGATCCGCTGCGCAACGCCCTGGCCGTGGCCGCCCGCGATTCCGTCGCCTGCACACTGGCGGCGGCAACCGAGCGGCTGGCTAATGATGTCGACGGGCGAAGCTGCACGGCCCGGCCGCTGACCGCCGACGAGATCATCGACGTCGACGACGCCGTGTTGGCCGGGCTCCAGCCGGCTCATATCCGGCCGTACTGGCGCTACCTCAAGACTCCCGACGGGTTCGTCACCAGCTTCTGGGTCTCACCTACCGACATCACCAGCGAGACGCTGCAGGAGCTGTGGCTCACCGATGCCGACGTCACCGTGATGACGATCCGGCTCATCGCGGACGGTCGTGAAGCCGACGTGGCGGTGTGGGTGCGCTACCACAGTGACAAACGGCTGCGCAAAGAGACGTTCGGCGTACTGAACCGGCTCACCGGCCGTCAACTGGGCGCGGTAGCCGCGAGCATTCCGGCGCCGAGTTCGCGTCGGCCGCTGCCGATGCCGAGTCGCATACTCGACGACGGCGAGGGTATCTTGGTTCCGGTGGGCGCGATCGCACAGATAAGTCACGCCGAAGCATTGCGATGACCCGGCCGCAGGCCGGCGCTGCGGATGCCCGCAACGCTATGGTTGCGGGCCTGCTGGCGTCTGGCATTTCGGTCAACGGGCTACAGCCAAGCCACAATCCGCAGGTGGCCTTGCAGATGTTCACGACGGCCACCCAGCTCGATCCGGACATGTGCGACGCCTGGCTGGCACGGGTGCTGGCCGGTGACCAGACCATCGACGTGCTCACCGGCGCGTGGGTTGCGGTCAAGACGTTCGGCTGGGAGATCCGTCGACTGAGCCTGTCCGAGTTGGAGTTTCGCCCCGAGGTCTCCGACGGGATATTCCTGCGGCTGGCGGTCACCAGCGTGGAGTCATTGGCTGCCGCCTACGCAGCTGCCCTCACCGAGGCGAAACGGTACGCCGAAGCGGCGGCGCTGCTGGATTCCACCGAGCCACGCCACCCGTTCGACGAGGAGTTGCTCAAGTACGTTCGGGGGCTGCTGTATTTCCGCACCGGCCGCTGGCCGGATGTCCTCAGCCAGTTCCCGCCCGGGACCACCTGGCGCCACCCTGAGCTGAAGGCCGCCGGTGCGGCGATGGCGACCACCGCGCTGGCCTCGTTGGGGGTGTTCGAGGAAGCGACGCGCCGTGCGCAGGAGGCGATCGAAGTCGACCGGGTGCCCGGCGCGACAAACGTCGCGATGTACACCAAGGGAATGTGTTTGCGGCACCTGGGCCGCGAAGAAGAGGCCACCGAGTGTTTACGCCAGGTGTATTCACGCGATGCAAAGTTCACCCCGGCGCGTGAAGCGTTGGACAATCCCAGCTATCGGCTGGTGCTGACCGACCCGGAAACCATTGAGGCCAGGACGGATCCGTGGGATCCGGGGAGCGCGCCCACCCGTGAACAGGCCGAGGCCGCTCGGCACGCCGAAATGGCCAAGAAGTACTTGGATGAAGGCGATGCCGAGCTCAACGCGATGCTCGGCATGGAACAGGCCAAGCGGGAAATCAAGCTGATCAAGTCGACCACCAAGGTGAATCTGGCCCGCGCCAAGATGGGCCTGCCGGTGCCGGTGACCTCACGGCACACCTTGTTGTTGGGACCTCCCGGCACGGGGAAGACGTCGGTGGCGCGCGCATTCGCCAAGCAGCTGTGCGGTTTGACTGTGCTGCGCAAGCCGTTGGTGGTGGAGACCAGCCGGGCAAAGTTGTTGGGCCGCTACATGGCCGATGCGGAAAAGAACACCGAGGAGATGCTCGAGGAGGCGCGCGGCGGGGCCGTCTTCTTCGACGAGATGCACAACCTGCATGAGGCTGGCTACTCCACGGGCGACGCCTACGGCAACGCGATCATCAACACCTTGCTGCTGTACATGGAGAACCATCGCGACGAGCTGGTGGTCTTCGGAGCCGGCTACGCCAAAGCGATGGACAAGATGCTGGAGGTAAACCAGGGTCTGCGGCGCCGGTTTTCCACGGTGATCGAGTTCTACAGCTACAACCCCAAGGAACTGATCGCGCTGACGCAGTTGATGGGCCGCGAAAACGAGGACGTAATCACCGATGAGGCGGTTGACGTGCTGCTGCCGGCCTACACCAGGTTCTACGAGGACGAGAACATCTCTAAAGACGGCGACCTGATCCGCGGTATCGACGTGCTGGGAAATGCGGGGTTTGTCCGCAACGTGGTGGAAAAGGCCCGTGATCACCGCAGCTTCCGCCTCGACGACGAAGACCTCGACGCGGTGTTGGCCGCCGAGATGGACGAGTTCAGCGAGGACCAACTGCGCCGGTTCAAGGAACTGACGCGCGACGACCTGGCCGAGGCCCTCAGCGCCGCGGTGGCGGAGAAGAAGACCGACTAGTCGTTCGGGCAGCCGACGCGCCGCTTAACGGTTCCGTCAGTTAACGCCTGCGGCCTAGGAACGGCGTGGCCCACCGCATCTGTAACGATCTTCAGCAATTTACCGATAATCCGCCGCGAGTTGCATTGACGGGCGTTGGTGCAGCTGGAACGATGATTTTACAAATACGTTACATGCACCTCGCTAGGTGAGGCGTCTGCACGGATATAGGCCACTGACCTCGAACGTCGAAAGACGCCCAGGGTCAGGACAGCTCTTCCCGGGCTAAGGGTTGAGCCCAAGTGGCTTCCGGCTCAGCCGGATACGCCGTTCAGTGCCAAAGCTCCGGCGAGAGGGGTGCCACCCGCCGGTTCTGTCGGGTGATCCACCTCTCTTGGCCGTACGGCGAGTGCTCTGGCCGTAGGGAGGTGGGCCGAGACGATTTCCGCTGATGGTTCTGATCAGAACTATCCAAGATCGATGACCGTTTCGCTCCGATCCGGTCAGGGCAGCGACTCCGCGAGCTGAAGCGGTTTGCCGAGCCCCGTCTCCGGGTCGGACTTTTCATTGAGGAGAAGTCCATGTCATTTGTGACTACGCAACCGGAAACGTTGTCCGCAGCAGCGGGCGACCTGCAGGGAATTGGTGCGGACGTGGCCGCCGGCAACGCGGCCGCAGCCAGCCCGACGACGGCGGTGATTCCCGCGGCGGCCGACGAAGTGTCGGCGCTGACCGCGGCCCAGTTCACCGCGCACGCTCAGCTCTATCAAGCGGTCAGCGCTCAAGCCGCGGCGATTCACGAGATGTTCGTATCCACGCTGAGCACCAGCGCCGGGTCGTACGCCGCCACCGAAGCCGCCAACGCGGTCGCTGCGGGCTAAGGGGGGAATCGCAATGGATTTCGGAGCATTACCACCAGAGATCAACTCCGCTCGCATGTACGCCGGTCCCGGTTCGGGGCCGATGCTGGCAGCCGCGTCAGCATGGGACGTGCTGGCCTCCGAGCTGGGTTCGGCCGCATCCTCCTATGCCTCGGTGGTCTCCAGCCTGGCCGAAGGATCCTGGCTGGGGCCGGCATCGGCATCGATGGCTGCGGCGGCCACACCGTATGTGGACTGGATGAGCACGACCGCCGCCGAGGCTGAGCAAACGGGTTACCAGGCCAGGTCGGCCGCGTCGGCGTACGACGCCGCGTTCGGGATGACGGTGCCACCGGCGGTTGTCGCGGCCAACCGCGCTCAGCTGGCGGCGTTGGTGGCGACCAATGTGATCGGTCAAAACACTCCGGCGATCGCGGCCACCGAGGCCCTCTACGGCGAAATGTGGGCCCAGGACGCCGCCGCGATGTATGGCTACGCCGGAGCTTCGGCGGCCGCCTCGACGGTGACACCGTTCGGTTCGCCGCCGGAGACCACCAACGCGACCGGGGCGGCCAGCCAGGCCGGCACGGTTGCCCAAGCCACCGGCACGTCGTCGAGCGCGGGTGTGCAGTCGACGCTGTCCCAGGTGGTCTCGACGATGCCCAACGCGCTACAGGGGATGGCATCACCGCTGTCATCGGCGGGGACCAATCCGTTTGCGCCAGGATCGAATCAGGCCCTCACAGGGATCGCCGGGTTCTTGAATCTCCTGGACGGACAGAGTCAATCGGCCTTCGGGAGCTTCTTGAGCTCCGGGCTTATGAACGGGTTCCTCTCGGGTAACTGGGTGAATCCGGCCAGCGTAAGCCCGGCTGTAACAAGCGCGTTCGCTGATATCGGGTTCTTGGCGGTGGCCGGTCAGGGCTTTGGCGGCTTGAATCCGGGCATGTTGACCGGGGCTACCGCGTCATCGGCGATGAGCGCCGGACTGAGCCACGTCGGTTCGGCGATGGGGTCACTCGGGTCACCGGGCCTGGGTGGATCGGCAATATCGGCTGGGATGGGCCGCGCAACCCTGGTCGGGGCGATGTCGGTGCCGCAGAGTTGGGCCGCAGCCACTCCCGGGACCAGCGCCCCCTTCGCGGGGTCGCCATCGGGCGGCTGGGCCATCGCGCCCGGCGCGGGGACGGAGATGGCCGGGATGGCGGGAATGCCCGGTGTGCCCGGGATGCCGGCGGCGGGCTTCGGCGGACGCGGCTTCGGCTTTGCCGCTCCCCGTTATGGATTCCGCCCGACCGTGGTGGCGCATCCACCGGCGGCTGGATAGCAGAAAGGGGCCGCGCCACAAGTTGATGCCAGCACAGGTAACCGCCATGCGTTAGCTCAGCCATTCGCCACCTCGATCACATCGGGGTGCGGGAAGGGGTGAGTCTGTCAAGTTTGAGCGGACCCGGAAGGACACGTTGGGTTGGCCCCACCGGTTGCGTGTGCAACACGTACGAAGAAGGCGTCGATTCAGTGACGACGCGAGGTGTCATGGGCTGTATGCCGTGGGACGGCCCGCCTTATTCAGAACGATCGTGCCCATGCCCGAGTGGGAAAGGATTGCCGGTAACCCCGCGTCCGCCGCTTGCCGCGCTTCCCGACGCCGGGACGGGCACCTAATCAACTTTGACGTTTGTTTTGCCCCGCCGGGACCGTTCACGGGCTAGCTTGACGGCACCGCAGATGGCAGGCCTCGACGGGGAGGTGCAGAGATGGCTGATCAGCGTTACTACTCGAACCGCACGACCCCATCAAATCGGGCCTTGGGGCGCTGGCGTCGTGTCATCGGCTGGGGCGGTGGTGCGGGTGCGGCTCTGACTTTTAGCTTTGGTCCGCTGGCCGCTTTGCCTGCGGCTCATGCTGACGGCTGGGATGTCATCGCCGATCCGATCATCAACGCCGTCGATCACGCCATGACGGGTGCGGACGCGTTGTTAGGCCTCAACTCAGCTGCGAACCTGGATCTCGGCGGCCTGGGCGGCAGCGCACTGGATCAATGGTTGGCGCTGCCAACGGATTCCGTGGCCGGTGCTGAAACGGCCACCGGCCCAGTAGCCAGTGTGAGTGCAGCGTCGGAGGCGGTGACAGCCGGCAACTCGGCTGATGCCGCCGCCTCATCGGCGTCGAACCCCGCAGCGGCGTTCGACGCAATATTCTTACAGGCGATTCATACCGATGAGCAGAACTGGATCAACAGCCCCCTGGGCGAATCCATCGACACCACGATCAATAAAGATTTCGGCGAGTACCTGATCGGCAACGGCGCCAACGGCGTTGGCGGCGGCACGCTGGCCGCGGCCACCGGTGCTAGCGGTGGCCTGTTGTTCGGCG
>NZ_JBAPPI010000228.1:0-1977 GCF_049280035.1 Mycobacterium sp.
GGCAGAGCCCTTGCCGGCCGCCGCTTCCGGTGCCGCCGCCGAAGTTGGGGCACCAGAAGCTACGTGACGTACTTCGCCGGTCTCGGGATCAATCCGCCGCTTATCGGTGACGGTCACCTGCTCTTGCGGATTGCCTTCGGTCACTGGCCCTCCCGGTCATCGTCGACCACCTCCGCGTCGACAACGTCGTCGGCACCGGATCCGCCCGGACCGGGCTCGCCGCCAGCGGCGGCTTGCTCGGCCTGTGTGGACTCGTAGATGGCCTGACCCAGAGCCTGCGACTCCTGGCCCAGCTTCTCCATCGCGGACTTGATGGCACCGATATCGGTGCCGCCCAACGCCGTCTTGGCTTCGGCCACCGCGGCGTCCACCTTGTTCAGCGTGTCCTCGGGAACCTTCGAACCGCCTTCGGCACTGCGCTGTTCGGAGACGAACTTCTCCGTCTGGTAGACCAGCGTCTCGGCCTGGTTGCGAACGTCAGCTTCCTCGCGGCGCTTGCGGTCCTCGTCGGCGTGCGCCTCGGCGTCCTTGATCATCCGGTCGATCTCCTCCTTGGACAGGCCGGAGCCTTCCTGGATTTTGATCGTGTTCTCCTTGCCGGTGCCCTTGTCCTTAGCCGTGACGTGCACGATGCCGTTGGCATCGATGTCGAACGTGACCTCGATCTGTGGGACACCGCGCGGAGCCGGCGGGATACCGGTCAGCTCGAAAGAGCCGAGCAGCTTGTTGTGCGAAGCGATTTCGCGCTCACCCTGGAAGACCTGAATCTGCACGGACGGCTGGTTGTCGTCGGCCGTGGTGAAGGTCTCCGACCGCTTCGTCGGGATCGTGGTGTTGCGCTCGATGAGCTTGGTCATCACGCCACCCTTTGTCTCGATACCGAGACTCAGCGGCGTAACGTCAAGCAGCAGAACATCTTTCACCTCACCTTTGAGCACACCCGCCTGCAGGGCGGCACCAACGGCCACCACTTCGTCAGGGTTGACGCCCTTGTTGGGCTCCTGCCCGCCGGTCATTTCCTTGACCAGATCGGACACCGCGGGCATCCGGGTCGAACCACCCACCAGCACCACGTGGTCGATCTCCGACACCGCGATACCGGCGTCCTTGATCACCGACTGGAACGGCTGCCGCGTGCGGTCGAGCAGATCCTGAGTGATCTTCTGGAACTCGGCGCGCGTCAGCTGCTCGTCGAGGAACAGCGGGTTCTTGTCGGCGTCAACGGTGATGTACGGCAAGTTGATCGACGTGCTCTGACTCGAGCTCAGTTCGATCTTGGCCTTCTCGGCCGCTTCCCGCAGCCGTTGCATGGCCATCTTGTCCTTGGTCAGGTCGATGCCCGCGCTGCCCTTGAACTTGTCCACCAGCCAGGTGACGATCCGGTCGTCCCAGTCGTCACCACCGAGGTGGTTGTCACCGGAGGTCGCGCGGACCTCCACGACACCGTCGCCGATCTCCAGCAACGACACGTCGAAGGTGCCACCGCCGAGGTCGAAGACCAGGATGGTCTGTTCCTTCTCACCCTTGTCCAGGCCGTAGGCCAGTGCGGCCGCGGTCGGCTCGTTGACGATCCGCAGCACGTTCATGCCGGCGATTTGGCCGGCCTCCTTGGTGGCCTGACGCTGGGCGTCGTTGAAGTAGGCGGGCGTGGTGATCACCGCGTCGATGATGTCTTCACCGAGGTAGGCCTCGGCGTCGCGCTTCAGCTTCTGCAGAATGCGGGCGCTGATCTCCTGCGCGGTGTACTGCTTACCGTCGATCTCAACGGACCAGTCGGTGCCCATGTGACGTTTGACCGACCGGATGGTCCGGTCGACGTTGGTCACTGCCTGGTTTTTGGCGGGCTGGCCGACCAGCACCTCGCCGTTGCGCGCGAACGCCACGACGGACGGAGTCGTCCTTGCACCCTCTGAGTTAGCGACGACGACGGGGTCGCCACCCTCGAGAACTGCGACGACGGAGTTGGTGGTCCCGAGG
>NZ_JBAPPI010000229.1:0-2326 GCF_049280035.1 Mycobacterium sp.
GTTCCCTGGGTAGCCCGACCGTGTCGTGGCCCAGCTTCTCCTCGACTGGATGAACCTGCGCATCCATGAACCGCCGCACCGTGTCGCGCAGCATCACCAGTTCTTCCGGCAGCTGCCAGGCGCCAGAAGGCCCTTCGGTCATCAGACCCGCGCCGCGGCTGCCGCCCGCAGGTCGCGTGCACTTTGCAGCTGCGGCTCGTGATTCGCCTCGTACTGCTCGATCCACTCGTGCGGCAACCTGCCCCACGCCTCTCCGATCCGCAGCCGTTGCTCGGAGCTGAACACCTCCGCGGCGACCACGTCACCGACGAAGATGGTGTTCTCGTCATTGTCTAGCGACCCCGTGATGCGACACTCCACGTAGCTGTGTGCGTCGAGCAGGATCGGCGCGCCCGTGACACCCGGCTTGGTCCGCAGCTTGGCGATCTTGTCGCCGTCCCGGCCTGAACTGCCGCCGAGGGTCATCAGGATCTCCATGGACTTGTCGATCTCGTCCGGACCGGCCGACAGCATGTGCATCACGAAGATGCCGGAGTTGACCAGCATGTCGTGCGTCTTGTTGTACTTGGTCAGGCTGACGGTCGCGCGTGGCAGTTCCGGCACGATGCTGGCCGAGCCGGCGGACAGCGACATCAGGCCGTTAGCGAAGCCACCGTCAATCGTGGTGACTGCCACCGGAAATGGCCGCAGTCCGGCCAGCACCTTGTCGGCGGCCGCGAGGTCGAGCGTCATGTGTATTCCCCTTGTCGATTGGGTTGAGGTCAGCCGAGCGTGAACGGGTCGCGGGTGTCCCCGGACAGCTCCACCCACACCGCTTTGGTCTCGGTGAAGTCCTTCACGGCGTCGATGCCGTTTTCCCGGCCGATGCCGCTGTAGCCGACGCCACCGAACGGAACATGAGGCGCGACAACGCGATAGGCGTTGACCCACACTGTGCCGGCCCGCAGCTTGGCGGCCACCCGGTGCGCACGGTGGACGTCCTTGGTCCACACCGCCGCGGCCAATCCGAACTCGGTGGCGTTGGCCGCGGCGACGGCCTCGTCCTCGTCGGCGAAGGTCATCACCGCCAGCACGGGTCCGAAGATCTCCTCGGCGACGGCACGCATCGAGGGGTCGACACCGGTCAGCACGGTCGGCTTGACGAAGTAGCCGCCAAGGTCGCCGGCCGGCTCGCCGCCGTAGGCCACCGTCGCACCCTGCTCGCGGGCAGCAGCGAAGTGCGACAGCACCTTCTCGTACTGAGGCTGGTTAGACACCGGGCCCATCTCGGTCGCCGGGTCCTTTGGATCACCCAGCTTGATGGTCGCCGCGCGCGCGACGATCTTGTCCACCAATGCGTCGGCGACGCTTCGTTCTACGAGAAGGCGCGAGCCCGCCAGACAAGTCTGGCCGGTGGCGGCGAACACGCCGGCAATCACGCCGTTGGCCGCCGCGTCGAGGTCGGCATCGGCGAAAACCACCTGCGCCGACTTGCCGCCGAGTTCGAGGGAGAACCGGGTCATGTTCTGAATCGCGGCCTTGCCGACCTGAATGCCGGTTGTCGTCGATCCGGTGAACGCGATCTTGTCGACGCCCGGGTGCGACGCCAGCGCGGCACCCGTCTCCGGGCCCCAACCGGTGACGACGTTGATGACGCCCGGCGGAAAACCGGCCTCGGCGAACAGTTTTGCGAACGCTAGCGTCGATGTCGGAGTGTGGTCGCTGGGCTTGACGACGAAGGTGCAACCCGCGGCCAGCCCGGCGGCCAGCTTCCAGGTCAACAGCAGTAGCGGTGAGTTCCAGGGTGTGATCGCGCCGACTACGCCGACGGGTTCATGGCGGGTATAGACGAAGTAGTTGGGCTTATCCACCGGTATGACGTCGCCCTGCAGTTTGTCTGCCAGTCCGCTGTAGTAGAAGTAGTAATCCGGCAGCGACCGCATCTGGCCGACCATTTCGCGAACCAGCTTGCCGCCGTCACGTACCTCGAGTTCGGCGAGCTGCTCGGCCTCGCGCGCGATGATCTCGCCTAGGCGCCGCAGCAGCTTGCCGCGGGCGGTCGCAGTGAGCGCACCCCACGGTCCATTCAGCGCAGCGTGGGCGGCGGCTACGGCGCGGTCCACATCGGCAGCCCCGCCGTCGGGCACGCGCGCCCAGGGCCTGCCAGTGAAGGGGTCAACACTGTTGTAGGTCAAACCCGATGCGGCGGAGGATGATTCGCCCCCGATCAGCAGGTCGAACTCGACCAACTGCTCGATCGCGGTGTCGGTCATCGTCTCCTTACCTTTCTTGCAGGGTGTTCGTGGCCGTCGGCCGTAGGCTTCGATTCACCCAGGGACGGCGGGTA
>NZ_JBAPPI010000230.1:0-2898 GCF_049280035.1 Mycobacterium sp.
ATCTGATCGCCGGTGGGCATGGCAGCACGATGCGCGGCGACCGGCCGGCAGACCTCAAGTACCTCATCCAGCTCGCCCAGGCCGCCGAGATCAACGGCTTCGAGGCCGTGCTCACGCCCACCGGTCAATGGTGTGAGGACGCCTGGCTGACCACCGCCATGCTGATCGGCAGCACCGAGTCGCTGAAGTATCTGGTGGCGTTGCGTCCGGGGCTGATCAGCCCGACGTTGGCCGCGCAGATGGCGGCCACCTTTCAGTGGCAGTCGCAGGGGCGGCTGCTGCTGAACGTGGTTACTGGCGGCGAAAGCATCGAGCAGCGGGCGTTCGGCGACTTTCTGCCGAAGGAGGCCCGCTACGCGCGGTGTAGCGAGTTCCTCGACATCGTCCGTCGGCTGTGGATCTCCGACGATCCGGTCACCGTGACCGGAGAACACCTGCGCGTCGAGCAGGCTTCGCTGGCGCGGCGTCCTGATCCGCTGCCGGCTGTTTTCTTCGGCGGGTCGTCACCGGCGGCTGGCCAGGTCGCCGCCAGCTTTGCCGACACCTATCTGACCTGGGGCGAGCCGCCCGCGCAGGTCAGTGAGAAGCTGGACTGGATCCGCGGCGTGGCCACCGCGCAGGGCCGAAAACTGAGCTACGGCATCCGGCTCCACGTCATCTCCCGGGACACCAGCGAGCAGGCCTGGTCGGAGGCACAGCGGCTGCTAAGCGCACTGAGCCCGCAGACGGTAGCCGCCGCCCAACAGTCGCTCGCCCGGTCGGAGTCCGAGGGCCAACGCCGGATGCGTGAATTGCACGGTGGCGGCGACGATTTCGGCGTCGGGGCGGATGCCCGACGGCTGGAGATCTACCCCAATCTGTGGTCGGGCGTCGGCCTGGTTCGTGGTGGCGCGGGCACGGCGCTGGTCGGCTCGCACCAGGAGGTCGCCGACCGCATCACCGAATACGCCGAGCTGGGCATCGACCACTTCATCCTGTCCGGCTATCCGCACCTCGAAGAGGCGTACATCTTCGGCGAGGGAGTACGCCCGATCCTCGCCCGGCGAGGTCTGCTGGGCGACGGCGCCGAGGTCGTCCGACCGACCGGTCCGGCCCGGTCGGCGTTCCTGTCGCACGTCGGAGACGTCAGTGCTTCTTGATCCGACCACCAGCTCAATAACCGAACCCGCGCTGCCCGAGGTTGACGACACCGCCGCAGAAGACCGTGCTGCGCGGCGCACAGTGCTGGTGGCGAGCCTGGTCGGCACGACCGTCGAGTGGTACGACTTTTTCCTCTATGCGACCGCGGCCACCATCGTGTTCAACCACGCGTTCTTCCCGTCGCAAAACTCGACGGTAGGCACAATGCTTGCGTTCGCTACCTTCGCCGTCGGCTTCGTCATGCGCCCGATCGGCGGGTTCGTGTTCGGCCATATCGGTGATCGGATCGGGCGCAAACGCAGCCTGGCCCTGACCATGCTGTTGATGGGCGGGGCGACCGCCCTGATGGGCGCGTTGCCGACCGCCGCCCAGGTCGGGGCGCTTGCTCCGGTACTGCTGGTGACGCTGCGGATCATCCAGGGCTTTGCATTGGGCGGGGAGTGGGCCGGCGCGATGTTGCTTGCCGTCGAGCACAGCCCGGACGGTCGCCGCGGAATTTACGGCAGCGCCCCGCAGGTCGGGCTGGCACTGGGCCTGGCGCTGGGAACGGGTGTGTTCGCGATGCTGCAGTGGCTGCTGCCCGCGCACGCATTCGCCAGTTACGGATGGCGCATCGCATTCCTGGGCAGCGTCGTATTGGTGTTCTTCGGATTGCTGGTCCGGCTGCGGGTGGCCGAAACGCCGGCGTTCCTGGCGATGGAAGCGCGGGCCGAGCGCTCAGCCGTTCCGGTGCGAGAGGTGTTCACCCGGCCGGCGCTGCGCTCGACCCTGCTGGGTCTGGTATCTCGGTGGGCGGAAGGAGCCGCGTTCAACACCTGGGGGGTATTCGCCATCGCGTATGCCACCGGCACCCTGGGGTTGGGAAAGATTCAGGTGCTGTCGGCGGTCACCGTTGCCGCCTTGGTGATGGCAATACTGCTGCCGGTCTCGGGCCGACTGAGCGATCGATACGGCCCGAAGGTGATCTATGCCACGGGGATCGCGGCCTACGGCCTGACCGCAGTTCCGGTTTTCGCGCTCTTCGACACGCGCAACATCGTCTGGTTCACGGTCGGCATGGTGGTGGCGTTCGGCGTGATCCACGCCTGGTTCTATGGCGCGCAAGGCACCCTGTACGCGTCGCTGTTCCCCACCCGGATCCGCTACACCGGGCTGTCCACCGTCTATCAAGTGTCCGGGATTTATGCGTCCGGTCTCACACCGCTGATTTTGACCAGCCTCATCGCGGCAGGCCATGGCGCACCGTGGTACGCCTGCGGATATTTGGTCGCAACTGCGGTGCTCAGCGTGGTGGCGACGGTCCTGCTCAACGCGAGATGACTCCGCAGGCGCTCTGGGCGGACGCGGCCACTGAGGCACACGGAGTGGCCGGGCCATCTCTCGGCATCGGTCCTTCGGACGTACTCTGGTCATCGTGCGATTGCAGCGACAGGTAGTCGACTACGCGCTTCGGCGGCGCTCCCTGCTGGCCGAGGTGTATTCGGGGCGCACCGGCGTCTCCGAAGTGTGTGACGCTCACCCGTACTTGCTGCGCGCAGCGAAATTCCACGGGAAGCTCAGCGCGGTGATGTGCCCGATCTGCCGGAAGGAGCAGCTCACCCTGGTGTCGTGGGTTTTCGGCGACCATCTGGGTGCGGTTTCCGGTTCGGCGCGCACCGCCGAAGAGTTGGTCATGCTGGCAACCCGGTTCGAAGAGTTCTCCGTGCACGTGGTGGAGGTATGCCGGACGTGCAGTTGGAATCACTTGGTCAAGTCGTA
>NZ_JBAPPI010000231.1:0-1808 GCF_049280035.1 Mycobacterium sp.
GTATGTCACAGGAGCGACTGTGAACGTCGACGGCGGTTCGGACTTCATCTGAGGTTGGCGCGGCCTGGCCATCACCTGCTGACTGACGCCGGGCGAGCCCTTCAGCCCATCCTGCTCGCGCTCAAGGAATGGGGCGACCGATACGTCAACCCCAGCGCCGAGCCGGTCATCTTCCAGCACACCTGCGGCGCCGACTTCCACCCACTGACCGTCTGCGCCGCCTGCAACCAACCCTCCGCGACGGCGAGCTCACCGTGACGGGCGTCGAGTAGGTCTGCTCGGGATTGCGGGTGCCGTAGTCGTGGGCGGGGAAATCCACGCCATCTATCCGCACCACCGTTACAGCGCCTACCCACCGGGCAACGCCGACGGTGACCGGATGCTTTTCGGCGCAACGTCCGTTCGATCACCATCTACACGACTGGCCACTCGGACTGTCCACCGGCAGATCCGATCGCCGGCCGAGGCGGACAACACTGGGATGGGTCGTGGACATGCAACGCCGGTGGGTCGGCACCGGCTCATTCTGAGCCCAGGGAAAGGAATCTCTGCGTGACGGACGATCTCGTCGCCACCGCTACCGAGGCGGCCGGCGGTCAAAATCAGCGGAATACGCTGCGCGGCCTAACCATCGACCTTTCGGCGGGCCGGTATGGGCGGTGAAAAGGGTGGCCGCCCGGTGCCGCATGTGACCAGACCCTCAGCCGCCTGCAGTGAAAGGACACAGTGCGATGACTGCGACGGCAGCCGATGACCTCCGCGCGGACACGCTCGGCGTGAACGTCTTCACCGCACCCGCCAAGGCCGTCGTGGGTGAGCGGCCACGACCGTTCGGCGAACCGCTCGGCTGGGATCCGATCACCTCGACGCTGATATACGGCGAGTACGACGCGGTGCTGGTGGACACCTTGACCACCGTCGCCGAAGCCACAGCACTCGCGGATTGGGTTGCCCTGCATCACCGCAACCTCACCACCATCTATGTCACCCACGGACACTTCGACCACTTCTTCGGCCTGAGTGTGTTGCTGAACCGGTTCCCCAGCGCTCGGGCGATAGCGACCCCGAAGTCGGTGCAGCTGATGCACCAGCAGCTGGAATCCGGGCCGTTGGATGGGTTCTTCCGGCGCTGGTGGCCGGGTCAACTGTCCCCGCAGATGACAACGGCCGAACCGTATGAGGATGACACCTTCACCCTGGAGGGCCACGAACTACGCATCATTGAGCAGGGCCGCACCGACACCGTGCACACCACCTCGTTGCACGTTCCCTGCATCGATCTGGTCGTCGGCGGCGACGTGCTCTACAACCAATGCCACATGTTCGTCGGGGGCACCACACTCGAGAGCCGGCGCAATTGGATCGCGGCACTGGACCGGCTGGCGGCGCTACACCCGAAAATCGCTGTCGCCGGCCACAAGAAACCGAGTGCACCCGACTTGCCGTCGGCAATCGAGGACAGCAAGCGCTACCTGCAAGACTTCGACCGCCTGCAGCAGAGCGCCACAACCGACGAAGAACTGTTCAACGAAATGACCAAGCGCTACCCCGGCTGGGAATCCAACCAGTCCTGGTTGATGTTCGATTTCCCCTCATCCCCGAATCCCACGGAGGACTAAATGTTGCGCACCGAAGTTTTAGGAGCCTGGGAGCTGGTGTCCTATACCGCCCAGGACACTCACCGCGGACCGATCACCTACCCGCTGGGTCCTGACGCACTGGGCCTGATCATGTACACCGCTGACGGGTACATGTCCGCACAAATCATGCGCCCCGACCGGCCCGCCTACGACCGCCCCGAAACAGAC
>NZ_JBAPPI010000232.1:0-2788 GCF_049280035.1 Mycobacterium sp.
GTTTAGCCGTCCGGTTCGGGATCGATGCGCCCCGAAGGACTTTCGGCCACGCTGCCGTCGGCTTGTCTTCCCTTGTCAACAAAGGTGCCCACGTTCCGCAGTGGTCGCCCGCTCTTGATGCCGTGTGCCTCCCCTGGCCGGCTTCTACGTGTAACGGCACCCTCGCAGATCGGATGCTGCGCCGAGCTCTGGACCACTAGGCGGGCACAGTGTACCGGGTAGTACATAAACTAGCTGCCCAGGCAACCCGGACCGAGCAGAGCCTTGAGATCGCCCATGAGCGCCGGGGATGGTGTCACCCGCAGCGACGAGTCCAACTCGAGCGTGGTGACCCGGTCCCCGCTGACCAGCCGCAGATGCACCTGCGATGTGCCGGGGTGTTGTGCCAGCACCTGTTTGAGCGCGCTGACCTTGTCGATGGTGCACTGTCGGGTCGGCAAGCTGACTGCTAACGGCCGATCCAGTTGTGCGGAGGAGAAGTCAGGCACCACAAGGTCGTTGGCGATCAGCGCAATCCGGTCATCGCGGATCGCGACCTTTGCGGTGACGAGCACCACCGCGTCGTCGACGACGTCAGCACCGAAGGCCGAGTAGGTGTGCGGGAAGAACATCACTTCGATACCACCGGTGAGGTCTTCCAGCTGCGCTGAGGCCCAAGGCATTCCGTTCTTGTTGACGCGGCGATTCACCGACGCCAGGATGCCGCCGACCTTGACCAGGGTGTCGTTGGGGATGTCGCCGTCGAGCACCGCCGGGATTGCGGTATCGACCTGAGTCGCCAGCAGATGCGCCACCCCGTTGAGCGGATGTCCGGATACGTACAGGCCCAGCATTTCGCGTTCCAGCGCAAGTTTGTGTTTGTCGTCCCACTCCTCGTCGGGAACCCTGATAGTGAACACCGCGTCAGCGCCTGCTCCCCCATCATTCGGGTCCCCGCCGAACAGGTCGAACTGCCCCATCGCCTCGGCCTTCTTGGTGCCCAACACCGAGTCCACCGCGTCGGTGTGCACCAGGAACAGCCCTTTACGGGGGTGCTTCAGCGAGTCGAATGCGCCGGCTTTGATCAGCGATTCGGTGACCTTCTTGTTGCACGCCGCGATGTCGACCTTGTTGAGGTAGTCGGAGAAATCGGTGAACTTGCCCTTCTCGATACGGGTGTTCAGCAGCGAGGCAACCACATTCGCGCCGACGTTGCGTACCGCGCCCAGCCCGTAGCGGATGTCGGTGCCTACCGAGGCGAAGTTCAAACCCGACTCGTTGACGTCCGGCGGCAGCACGGTGATGCCGAGTTTGCGGCAGTCGGCCAAGTAGACGGCTGCCTTGTCCTTGTCGTCACCGACCGAGGTGAGTAGTCCCGCCATGTACTCGGCGGGATAGTTCGCCTTCAGATAGGCCGTCCAGTACGACACCATGCCGTATCCGGCGGCATGCGACTTGTTGAACGCATAGTCGGCGAACGGAAGGATGGTGTCCCACAATGCTTTGATGGCCTTGGCTGAGAACCCGTTGGCCTGCATGCCTTCCGAGAAGCCTTCGAATTCCTTTTCCAGGACTTCACGTTGCTTCTTGCCCATCGCCTTGCGCAGAATGTCTGCTCGGGCCAGCGAGTAGCCGGCCACCTTCTGCGCGATGCGCATAATCTGCTCCTGATACACGATCAGGCCGTAGGTCTCGGCGAGGATCTCGCGCAGCGGTTCCTCGAGTTCGGGGTGAATAGGCTTGATCGCCTGCCGGTTGTTCTTACGGTCGGCGTAATCGTTGTGGGCGTTCATGCCCATCGGGCCGGGCCGGTACAGCGCGATCACCGCGACGACGTCTTCGAATCCGGTGGGCTGCATGCGGCGCAGCAGGTCGCGCATCGGCCCGCCGTCGAGCTGGAACACCCCCAGCGTTTCACCGCGGCCCAACAGCTCGAAGGTGGCCTTGTCGTCCAGCGGCACGGATTCCAGGTCAAGGTCAATTCCCCTGTTGGCCTTGATGTTCTCGATCGCGTCGCCGATGATCGTCAGGTTGCGCAGCCCCAGGAAGTCCATCTTCAGCAGGCCGATGGCCTCGCACGACGGGTAATCCCAGCCCGTGATGATGGCGCCGTCTTGCGGCCGCTTCCACAGCGGGATCGCCTCGGTCAGCGGCTCACTGCTCATGATCACCGCGCATGCGTGCACACCCGCGTTGCGGATCAGGCCCTCCAGGCCGCGCGCGGTTTGGTAGATGGTCCGCACATCGGGGTCGGTGTCGATCAGGCCGCGAACCTCGGCGGCTTCCTTGTAACGCTCGTGGTTGGGATCGGTGATGCCCGACAGCGGGATATCTTTGGCCATGACCGCTGGCGGCAGCGCCTTGGTGATCCGGTCGGCGATCGCGAAACCGGGCTGCCCGTAGTGGATTCGGGCGGAGTCCTTCAGCGCCGCTTTGGTCTTGATGGTGCCGAAGGTGATGACCTGGGCAACGCGGTCATGTCCCCACTTGTCGGCGGCGTAGCGCACCATTTCGCCGCGGCGGCGGTCATCGAAGTCGATGTCGATGTCGGGCATCGAGGTGCGTTCCGGGTTGAGGAACCGCTCGAACAGCAGCCCATGCGGGATCGGGTCGATGTCGGTGATGCCCAGCGCGTAGGCCACCAGCGACCCGGCTGCCGAGCCGCGGCCCGGGCCGACCCGGATGTCGACCGACCGCGCGTAGTTGATCAGGTCGGCGACGATCAGGAAGTAGGACGGAAAACCCTTGTCGCAGATGACTTCGATCTCGAAGGCGGCTCGCGGTGCGTAGCCGTCGGGCGGCACGTCAC
>NZ_JBAPPI010000233.1:0-2030 GCF_049280035.1 Mycobacterium sp.
TCCTCTACCCGGACAACTCGCTGACGCTGGTAGAGAACTTCCTGCGGATGACCTTCGGGCTGCCCGCCGAGCCCTACGACGTCGACCCCGAGGTCGTTCGGGCGCTGGACATGCTGCTCATCTTGCACGCCGACCACGAGCAGAACTGTTCGACGTCGACGGTGCGGCTGGTTGGGTCGTCGCAGGCCAACCTGTTCACTTCGATCTCCGGTGGCATCAATGCGTTGTGGGGCCCGCTGCACGGCGGCGCCAACCAGGCCGTGCTGGAAATGCTGGAGAAGATCCGCATGAGCGACGACGACGTCGGCGAGTTCGTCCGCAAGGTCAAGAACCGCGAAGAAGGCGTCAAGCTGATGGGCTTCGGTCACCGGGTGTACAAGAACTACGACCCGCGCGCCCGGATCGTGAAGGAACAGGCCGACAAGATCCTGGCCAAACTCGGCGGTGACGACGACCTGCTGAGCATCGCCAAGGAACTCGAAGAGGCGGCGCTGACCGATGACTACTTCGTCGAACGCAAGCTCTACCCCAATGTCGACTTCTACACCGGGCTGATCTACCGGGCGCTGGGCTTCCCGACCCGGATGTTCACCGTGCTGTTCGCGCTGGGCCGGTTGCCCGGCTGGATCGCGCACTGGCGTGAGATGCACGACGAAGGCGACAGCAAGATCGGCCGTCCCCGCCAGATCTACACCGGCTACACCGAGCGCAACTACGCCACCATCGATTCCCGCTAGCCAGTGGCGATCGCGAGCACGGCGTAGCCGGGTGAAGCGGGTCGCCACCATCTAGCTAGCCGCGGCCAGCACCGCCATCGCGGCGTTGTGACCGCCGATGCCGGAGACCGCTCCGCCGCGCCGGGCGCCCGAGCCGCACAGCAGGATTCGCTCGTGGGCGGTGGCCACGCCCCATCGCCGAGCCGCGGTGTCCAGCGGGTCGTCGTCGTCAGCGAACGGCCAGCGTAATGCGCCATGGAAGATGTTTCCGCCGGTCATTCCCAGCGCGTGTTCCAGGTCCAGGGTGGTCGTCGTCTCGATACAACGCAGGCCGTTCGCGTCGTTCATCAAAACCTCCTGAATCGGTTCGGCCAGAACACAATTCAATGAATTCAGCACGGCGTCCGTGAGCGCAGCACGCACCAGCGCGGGCTCGTCGTCGCCGAACAGCGAATGGGGCGTATGCAGGCCGAACACCGTCAACGTCGCAGCGCCCGATGCACGCAGCGCGGGGGACAGGATGGTCGGGTCGGTCAGCGAATGGCAATAGATCTCGCACGGCAGTGGATCCGGTAACGCTCCAGCGGTTGCCCGTGAATACGCCGCGTCCAGCTGCGTCCAGGTCTCGTTGACATGCAACGTTCCGGCGAACGCCTGCTCGGGCGTCACGTTGTCGTCGCGCAGTCGGGGCAGCCGCCGCAGCACCATGTTCACCTTGACCTGAGCGCCGTGCAGCGGTGCGGGCGCCTGCTCACCCAGCAGGCCGGCCAGCACCGCCGGTGTGACGCCGGCCAGCACGAATCGGCCGCGCACCACGTGCTCGTCGTCGTCTCGGCGGTAGCGCACCTCGCCATTCGGATCAACTTTGTAAACCTCTGCGCCGGTGACGATTTCGGCTCCACAGCGCACCGCCGCGGCGGCCAGCGCCGCGCTCACCACACCCATGCCACCGATCGGGACGTGCCATTCACCGGTGCCGCCGCCGAGGAGGTGGTACAGGAAACAGACGTTCTGTTGCAGCGACGAGTCGTCGAGCCGAGCGAAGGTGCCGATCAGCGCGTCGGTCGCCACCACGCCGCGGACCACGTCGTTGCCGATCGCATCGGCGATCGCATCGCCGATCGGTCGATCGACCATGGCCCGCCACGACGCGGCCGCCTCGGGGTCGCCGCTGTCGACCACCTCTCGGCGGGCGTGCTTGCGGGTGCGCAACGGTTCCAACAGCGTCGGCCATAACCGCTCGGTCACCAGGCGGCAGCGCCGGTAGAACGCGGCGAAAGCCCGCTCGTCGTCGTGGGCGCCGATGGCGTCGAA
>NZ_JBAPPI010000234.1:0-3866 GCF_049280035.1 Mycobacterium sp.
GTCAAAGCCACGATCAGTGCATCCTCGGCGAGCTTGCCGTGTTGGTCATATTCGTCTGCGGGGCCGAGCCGCTGGACGATGCGTGTGATCCCGTTGGTGTCTCGATAGCGGCAACGGGCCAGCCAAACGCCTGCAGGAATATTCGTGGATGCGACTTCCGGATTTTCACGATGGTTCTCAGCTGATCGCGATTTGTCGTTAGGACGCCTTATCCGTTCAGCCGCGAAAGATGCGCCACGTCAGTACTTCTTGTCGTTTGCGATTAGGTGCCTCATCCGGCAACCCGCTTGCTCGGACGGGTTGTGACAACCGGAAAAGTAACACTTGACCGTCGCGAAGTTATGCACGGCGTACGTACGCTTTGGTTATGTCGAGAGAGCCGGAGGTCGCACAACCCGACTCGCGGCAACGCCGCGCGGGCGCATTGGATCGCCGAGCGGCTGCTGGACCGCAGCGCTGATCACCACGCATCCGCGGCCCACCTTCTTCACGTTCTTGCTGAACATGTTCTGGATTCGCGACAACGATCAAGGGATCTATCGACTGCCCTTCGCCGATGCCCGCCACGCCCCGATCGACGCCACCGATCAAGCCCATGTCATCGCGGCCATCCTTCAAAACCCCGACCCGCATGACCGCCAGACCTACCCACTACTCGGCGCTGAAGAACTCAACTGGCATGAAATCGCCGCGAAAGTCCAACACACCCTGGGTATCCCGGTGCGCTACGAGCCCATTGACATTCCTACTTTCGCCGCCGGCCTGACGGCCGCCGGTGCCTCGGCGCATTTCGTGCAGCACATCAGCAACGTGGCACAGGACTACCGCGACGGCGTCTTGGCGTTAACAACCTCGTCGAGGTGATCGGGGGAGTCAAGCCCATCACCGTGGAGGACTACGTCGCGGCCACCCGCTCCCAGTTCGAAACAAGCGGGAGCCCTCGTCGGTGAGCCCGAAGCGAGCACGTTAGAGCCGGGTCAACTTGCTGATCGTTTGAATTTCGGTGTCCCGGTAGGGCCGTCCATCGGGTTGCAGCAGGTCTGCAAACCAGAGCTTCGGAGCCGTCGTGTACGGGTGATCCCAGGAGTCCCACGGAAAGTAGGTCTGGGTCTTACCGGCGACCAACCCCCAATTGATCGCACCAACGTTGTGCCGCTTCGCAACTGGCAGGACCCCGTCAACGGTACTGCCCAGCGTCCGAGCCAGGTACTCCGTGCAGAGGATCGGCCGCCCCAACGGGGACAGTTCGGCGATCCGGGTCTCTAAGGCTGCTGGTTTGTCATAGCAGTGGAAGGTGATCACGTCGGAGTTGTCCAGTTGGATGCTCGCGATTTCGCTGCGCCGCTGGGGATCTCCCCACACGCCGTCCCACACGCCACTCGTTAACGGTTGACTCGGATCAACCGAACGTGCCCACCCGAACGCCAGCGAGAGCAGGTCGGCGACGCGGTCCAGCTTGTCTTTCCTCTCGACCTTGCGATACGCGCGCGCGGGATTGTCGGGCTCATTCCACAAGTCCCAACCCAAAATGCGATCATCCGTGCGGAATTGGTTCAACACGCCCGTGACATAGTCGAGCAGAGTGCGACGGTAGTCGAGGTCATCGAGGTGTTCAGCGCCCGGGCTTTGCACCCAACCGGAGTTGTGGACCCCAGGCTTCGGGGCACGCTGCCGTCCCGGTTTGGGGAACGGATCCCAACATGAGTCGAACAAAACAAAGATTGGTTTGATGCGATGACGGGCCGCAACGCTGACAAACTGCGCGAGACGGCTTTGGAAGCCGCGCTGGTCTTGGGCCCAAAGCTGATCGTGGAGGAAGACCCGCACAGTGTTGAGCCCGTGCGACTGGGCCCAGCCGAGCTCGGTATCGATGCGCCGCGGGTCGAAGGTGTCGGCCTGAAACATCTCGAGCTGGTTGATGGCGTTCGAAGTGATGTAATTGGCGCCGACGAGCCAGCCTTGCGCCTGATACCAGTGGTTGGCGCGATCAGGCGACCATCGGCTTTGCTCTGCGGCGGCGCGGGGTGCCTGGGTCAGCGCAGGGCCTGCCGCCAGCAGCACTGGGAGCGTTAGCACCGTTCGACGCCTCACGCACTGACGATAATTCTCCGACCGAGGTAGGAGGCTGGAAACTTCAGCCAGATGTCCTTTCTCTGTCCTTTCCGCTGATGAGACCCGCCACTTCTTAGATGCCGGACATGCCAGCAGGATCTCCCGGAGGGCGCGCGTGGCGCCGGTCGACGGCCGCATGCTGATGTCGCCGGTTCGCCCGCGCGGCAAGGTTTTTGCGGGCGTTGAGGGGAACGCGAGTACAGTAGCTCCGATGGCTGTCGCGCCGTCGAATGAGCGGATGGTTGCCGGGGTTGCAGCTGCGTCCGTCTCGCTCGGAGTGGCCCAGCTGGTGGGCATCCTGTTCGGCGCGCGGGCCGACGCGCGTGCCGCGATCGGCTCAGCGGTCATCGATCTGACGCCGGGGCCCATCAAAGAGTGGGCTATTCAGACCCTGGGCTCTCTGGACAAACTCTTCTTGGCCTTCGTCGTGCTCGTGGTGATCGCCGCAATCGCGGCAATCGCCGGGAGCCTCGAGACTCAGCGCCGCCCGCTCGGCAGCGCCGCGATCGCCGCGGCGGGCATCCTCGGATGCGTAGCAGTGCTGTCGCGGCAGGGTGCGACAGCACTGGACACGATCCCCACCCTCGCGGGCACCGCCTGCGGCATGGCCGCTCTACGCTTGCTCACCCGTCGGTTCTGGCCCGGCCGGGGAGACCCTGAAGACGCAGCTGACCATGACGGAGCGGATGCCGGAAGGCGCAGGTTGGTCATCTTCGGATTGCTCGGGCTTGGCGTAACGAGTGGCGTGGTGGGTGCGGTGATCACGCGGTTGGTTCATTCGGTGGCCGGTGACCGGAAAAACTTCACACTTCCCCGACCACGCATATCGGCGCCACCAATACCTGCTGATGTGCAGCCGAGCGGCGTTGCGCTACCGAGGTTTATCACCCCCAGCGCCGACTTCTACCGCGTGGACACCGCACTCACTGTTCCCCAACTCAGCCGCGGAGACTGGCGGCTGCGTATCCACGGCATGGTGGATCGCGAAACCGCATACAGCTTTGACGACCTCGCCGGCTTCGACGTCATCGAAATGGCGACAACGTTGACGTGCGTGTCGAATCCCGTTGGCGGCAACCTGATTTCGACGGGTGTCTGGACAGGCTACCGGGTGGCTGATCTGCTGGCGGCCGCCCGGGTGCACGCGGACGCCGATATGGTGCTGTCGACGTCGATCGACGGCTTCACTGCCGGAACGCCAGTGGATGCACTCACCGATGCCCGCAACGCGCTGCTGGCGGTCGGCCTCAACGGTCAGCCGCTGCCAGTCGAGCATGGCTACCCGGCCCGGCTGGTGGTACCCGGGCTGTACGGGTATGTGTCGGCCACCAAGTGGGTCGTCGACATGGAGCTGACCCGCTTCGACCGAGCACAGGCGTACTGGACGCGGATGGGCTGGGCACCGCGGGCACCGATCAAGACCGAGTCGCGGATCGACGTGCCGAAAGGTGGTCAGAAGGTGCCGATGGGGCCCACAGTGTTTGGCGGTGTCGCGTGGGCACAGAATCGTGGCGTGCGGGCCGTGCAGGTCCGCATCGACGATGACGTGTGGCAGCCGGCTGAACTGGGCGCAAGCTATTCCAACGAGACGTGGCGGTTGTGGGCCTTCCCCTGGCAGGCGAAAAGGCCCGGGAAACACACCATCACCGTGCGCGCCATCGACACCACCGGAGCTGCCCAAACTGCGGATCGGATTGGTACCGTTCCCGACGGCGCCACCGGATGGCACATGGTGGACTTCACCGTGTCGGAGC
>NZ_JBAPPI010000235.1:0-1513 GCF_049280035.1 Mycobacterium sp.
TGATCGATTTTGGACTATCCGGTAAGCGCGCCGTTGTGTCGGGTGCGGGCTACATCCCGGAGCGCGCGGGCCATGGATGGTTCACGTCGTTGGCCCTTGCTGAGGCGGGCGCATCGGTGGCCTGTATCGATATCGACAAGCAGCGCGCGGATCGCATTGTCGCCGAGATCGTCGGCAGGGGCGGTAATGCCATCCCGATTGTCGCCGATATGACCGACCCCGCGGAGGTCAGTCGGGCGATCGACGAAGCCGTCGCAGCTCTGGGCGGTATTGATGTCTGCGTCGACATTATCGGCGGTGCGACCTGGTCGAAGGTTGAGGACTTCACCACCCAATTGTGGGACCTGGCGATCCACTACAACCTGACCCAGGTCTTTTACCTTTTTCAAACCGTGGCAAGGCGCATGATCGCCCAGGGCAGCGGTGGATCGTTGGTCGCACTCACCTCGGTCGACGGCATTGCGGCGGCGACCTACCATGCCGCCTACGGCGCCGCCAAGGCCGGGGTCATCTCGCTCGTCAAAACCTTGGCAGATGAACTGGGGCGCTACGGCATTCGCGCTAACGCGGTCGCGCCAGGCAATGTGGGCTCCGGCAACGAGGACCAGCCGCCACACGAGTACGCCGTCAATGGAATTAATCCGCTGGCGGCGCCTCGCGCCCATGATGTCGCCAACGCCGCGTTGTTCCTCTCCTCTGAGCTGGCTGCCCGCATCACCGGTCAGACACTCGTCGTCGACGGCGGCGCGACCATTCAACAGCTGTGGGGGCTGTCCCCATCATCGATCCCGCCGACCCCGGACGACGCGATACCGGAATTCATGAAACCTGGGCGGTTGGGCAGCTAGCCCCGGACGGCGCCAGCCACTGCTTAAGTTGTAGGTGTGGCAGCTCGCGCCCTCCTGGTTACCCCATTGTCGGGGCCGCTGGCCAGATTCGGGAAAGCAGGGGCGAGCGCCCTCGCTCTCTGGGCCGAGCATTCCGCGGTAAGTCTGCGGGTCATCGACGCTTACCCGTCCGCGGCGTCCGCGATGCGGGTCGCCGAGGCTAGCCGGCCCGACGTGGTGTTCGGGCCCTACGGTTCGGGACCGGCGCTCGCGGCCGCGGCCGCCAGCAAAGGGGTCGTCTGGAACCACGGTGGCGCCACCAGCCGGCTTGCGCGGCCGGCGTATCCGCGTGTCGTCAACGTGGAGTCTCCCGCTTACCGCTATCTCGCCGCGGTGCTCCAGACCCTTGCCGCCGACGGTCTTGGGGAGGGGTCGGAGGTGGTAATAGTGCACGTCGACACGGGGTTCGGCCGCGAGGTGGCCGAAGGGGCGGCGGTGGCGGCCCGGCAACTCGGTCTCCCGCTGCGGTCAGTCAGTTTTAGGCCAGGCCGGGCCAGAGACGTGCTGGCGCAGGTCCCCGCGGGCGATGTGCTGTTATCGGCCGGTTCCTTCGACGACGACGTCGCCATCGCGCAGTGGGACGGCGAACACCGTTGGCGCGCAGTTGGATTGGTCGCGGCCGGAGT
>NZ_JBAPPI010000236.1:0-1549 GCF_049280035.1 Mycobacterium sp.
GTTTTGAGGCTTGCCTTCGTCGCGATCGGCAGGTTCAGTGCGTGGGCGCGGCGGGTGAGGAGGTCGATCACCTGGGCTGCGGTATAACCCAGGTGCCGGCGCACGGTCTGCAGCGACGTCAGCATGACCAACTCCGCTGGTGAATAAACCGGTCCTGAGCTGCGAAGTTAATGGTGGTTAATGGTCCGGTCGTTAACCGGTGACAATTACGAAGCGGCACCTGTTCGCGGTTTCGTAGTGCCATGCAAGAAATCACCGACACCACAAACGGCCGGCTACCGGCTGGCCTAGCCATCGCGAGACGCCAGGTCGTCCAGCCGCCGTTCAATGGCGGCCAGGCGCCGATCGATCGAGGTCAATCGAGCCGTAACAGGGTCCACAGGCGAGGTGGCCGGCTGGCCGCGATCGGGCGGTGTGTGACCGCGCAGCACCGCGTCGAGGTGGTCGGGGTGCCAACCCAGTGCCAGCGACAGCGCCTCAAGGGTGCGGGCGTTGCGGTGACGCTGGGTGGTGTTGCGATGCAACTCGCGCACGATCGCGACCGATACCTGAGCCCGTTCGGCCAACTCGCGTTGCCGCCAGTTGAGCTCGGCGAGCCTCGTATCAATCGCTCGCGCGACCGCCGCCCAGTCCTGCGCCACCTATTCCTCCGCGCTCCGCCCTGAGCGACGAAGAGTAACCCCGCCCACCGTTTCGGTAATCCCGCACGTCCATTTAGCACTGAAATCAGTGCAATAAAACGATGACATCACGCTTTCATGAGGAGTTTCGAGTAATGGACAGCACCAACAACCGCGCCGTGAGCCCGGCGTTCTACACCGTCCCGGAGGCCGCGCGGATCCTGCGGGTGACTCCGGCGACGCTTTACCGCGCCATCCGCGACGACGCCTTCCCCGCGGTGCGGATCCGGACCCGGTACGTCATCCCGGCCAGCGCCGTGGATCGCCTGGCGGCCGAGACAGCCGAGCATGGCGGATGCGTGGACGTCGCGCAGATGGCCGCGCAGCGGCGTAGCGCCCGCGAGATGACTCGCGCGACCGGTGGTGCGCCGTGGTGAACCGCGACGACACCCCGGACTACGAAGCCATGGCCGCCGGACTCGATCGGTGGCAGCAGGTCCTGACCGACGTGCTGACCACCCTCGTGATGCGCCGGGGGCTGTGTCTGTGGGGCCTGTGGCCAGCTCAAGAACCCGACTGGGACGACTGCGCACCCAGCGACCGGGAATTGGCCGCGCGGCTTTGCGCAGGGTGCCCGGTCATCGACCAGTGCCGAGAGATGGACCTGCGCCTCGCCGGTGCGTGCACCACCGGTGTGTGGGGTGCGCTGGCCGAGGACGACCGGCGCGCGCTGCACCGAGTGTGGCAACGACACCGCCAGCACCAGCCCACACCAGACCAGGAAGGAAGACCGACACCATGACCATCGACCCGAGCCCGACGCAAGTAGTCGCCGTCTTGGGCGTGCTGCTCGCGCTGCTGATGATGTGGCGCTCGGGCACCCACCGGGGCAGACGGGCAGCCGAGGCCACCCACGCGGCCTCCCGGGT
>NZ_JBAPPI010000237.1:0-4335 GCF_049280035.1 Mycobacterium sp.
GTAGCCTGACCCGCCATGGGACGCGTAGACGGAAAAGTTGCACTGATCAGTGGCGGCGCCCGCGGCATGGGCGCATCGCATGCGCGGGCGTTGGTCGCTGAAGGGGCCAGGGTCGTCGCCGGCGACATCCTCGACGACGAAGGCAGCGCGCTGGCAGCGGAATTGGGTGGTGAGGCGCGGTTCGTCCACCTCGACGTGACGCAGCCCGATCAGTGGAAGGCGGCAGTCGACGTGGCGCTGCGCGAGTTCGGCACGCTCAACGTGTTGGTCAACAATGCCGGCATCCTCAACGGCAATACGTTGAAGGACTTCCCGCTGGCCGACTGGCAGAAGATCATCGACGTCAACCTCACTGGGACCTTTCTGGGCATGCAGGCCGCCGTCGAACCGATGATCGCGGCCGGCGGCGGTTCGATCATCAACATCTCCTCGGTCGAAGGCCTGCGCGGTAGTCCCGGACTCTATGGCTACGTCGCATCGAAGTTCGGGGTGCGCGGTCTGGCCAAGGCCGCCGCGTTGGAGCTGGCGGCGCACCAAATTCGGGTCAACTCGATCCACCCCGGGCTGATCCGCACCCCGATGACCGCAGGCGTCCCCGAGGATTTCCTGCAGATCCCGCTGGGCCGCGGCGCCGATCCCGGCGAGGTTTCCGCCTGCGTCGTCTACCTGGCCTCCGATGAGTCGTCGTACTCCACCGGCGGCGAGTTCGTCGTCGACGGCGGCCTCACCATCGGGGTACCGCACAAGACCATATAGGCGGCTATCATCGCAGTTCAAGACCGATATAGCGGCCTGTTTTGTAACGCGTTCTCAGCGGTTGGCTAAAATCGCTCGGATGAAGACCAAAGGCGCGCTTCTCTGGGAGCTGAATTCGGGATTTCGCATCGACGAGATCGAGGTGGGCGATCCCGTCGCGGACGAAGTCCAGATTCAGCTGCATGCCGCCGGCATGTGCCACTCCGACTATCACCTGACGACCGGAGCCACCCCGATCGGGCTGCCCGCACTCGGCGGCCACGAAGGCGCCGGTGTCGTCACCAAGGTCGGCGAGGGAGTCACCGACATCGCCGAGGGTGATCACGTCATCCTTGCCTTCATTCCGGCATGTGGGCAGTGCCCGCCGTGTCTGAAGGGCTTCCGGTCACTGTGCGATCGCGGCGCATTGTTGCTCGGCGGCAAGGCCATCGCCGACGGCACTTGCCGGGTTCGGGCCGGGTCCCACGAAGTGTCTCCGATGAACCTGCTCGGCACCTTCGCGCCGTACATGACCGTGCACAAGGATTCGGTCGTCAAGATCGATCCCGCTGTGCCGTTCGAGTCCGCCGCGATCCTGGGTTGCGCGGTACCGACCGGATTCGGCTCGGCCACCAACGTCGCCCAGGTTGCGCCGGGTGAGACCGTCGCCATCGTCGGCGTCGGCGGTATCGGGATGAGCGCGCTGCAGGGCGCCGTGCTCTCCGGCGCCAAGCACGTGATCGCGATCGATCCGGTCGAGTTCAAACGCGAGCAGGCCATCAAATTCGGCGCCACCCATGTCTACGAGTCGATGGCGGCCGCGATCGCGCCGATGATCGACCTGACCTACGGCCTCATGGCCGATAAGACCATCATCGCGGTCGGCGAGATGCGCGGCGAGATGATCGAAGAAGCGATGACGTTGACCGCCAAGACCGGCACCTGCGTGGTGACGGGCATGGGCGCGATGACTGACGTCGACGTCAAACTCAACTTGTTCCTGTTCACGATGTTGCAAAAGACGCTGAAAGGCAACATCTTCGGCGGCGGCAACTCGCATGTCGAGACGCCCCGACTGGTAGGGCTGTATAAGTCGGGCCTGCTCAAGGTCGACGAGATGGTGACCAGCACGTACCAACTCGAAGACATCAACGATGGTTACCAAGACATGCTGGACGGCAAGAACATTCGTGGTGTCATCCGCTACACCGAGGCCGACTGGTAGATCCTTGCGCAGGTTAGCCTGGACGGTATGCCTGCCACCGTGCAGATTCGGCGGGCCGCCGACCGGGCGGTCACCGAGACGTCTTGGCTGAATTCCCGGCACTCATTTTCATTCGGCGACCGCTACGATCCGGACAACACCCACCACGGCGTGCTGCTGGTCAACAACGACGACGTGGTGGCGCCGGCTGCCGGTTTCGACACCCACGGGCACCGCGACATGGAAATCGTGACGTGGGTGCTGGACGGCTCGTTGGCGCATCGCGACTCCGCGGGTAATAGCGGAGTGGTCTATCCCGGCCTGGCTCAACGGATGTCGGCGGGCACCGGCATCTTGCACTCCGAAAAGAACGATTCGACCAGCGATCCGGTGCGCTTCGTCCAGATGTGGGTGCAGCCCGATGTGTCGGGCATCCCGCCGAGCTACCAGCAGCACGAGATCGGCGACGATCTGCTCGACGGCCGCCTGGTGACGATCGCCACGGGCATGCCCGGGCACGACGCCGCTATCACCATCCACAACCGATCGGCGGCATTGCACGGCGCGCGACTGCGGCGCGGCGACAGCGTCGAGCTGCCCGCGGCGCCTTATCTGCACCTGTTCGTCGCGCGCGGCCGGCTGAACATGCCGAGCACAGGCGACGACGCCGAGCTGGCCGAGGGCGATGCAGTGCGGTTCACCGCATCGAGCGGCGCCCGGGTCACGGCCCATGAGGCCTGCGAAATTCTGGTCTGGGAGATGCACGCGGCGCTGGGCGGCTGACGCAGCCACGACTGCGGACTGGGAAATATCGGAACGTAAGCACCAACACCGCAACCGGCGACATAGGGTGGGCGCGGACGAACAGGAGCCCCGCAATGTCTGAATCGCACGCCCGTCACCCAGCACCCGACGCCGACGCGGCCGCCACGCTCCCGCACCCAGATGACGCCGGCGAATCCGGCCTGCCCAGCCCCAAAGCGACGCGGACGGTACGGTTCTGGACGGTCCCGATCGTCATCACCGTGGTCGTCTTGGCGGCGCTGGCCGTTTTCTACCTCGGCGGAATCCTGCGGCCGATGACCAACCTGCGACACTTCCCCATCGCCGTGGTGAACGAGGATGCCGGGCCCACCGGCGAACAGGTCGTCAAAGGATTGCTCTCCGGTTTTGAGAAGGACGAGGCATACGACGTCCGCGTGCTGTCCCACGACAACGCCAGGCACCAACTGGATACCGCACAGATCTACGGCGTCGCGGTGATACCCCCCAACTTCTCCTCGAGGCTGCAGACCTTTGCAAAAAGCGCGCTAACCCCGGGCCGCGTCGAGCGGCCCATCATTCTCGTCTCGACGAATCCGCGAGCAGGCACCTTGGGGGCCAGCATTGCCGGTCAGACGCTCACCCATGCCGTCAAAATGGTCGATCGCCTGTTGGGACAACAGCTTTCGCAAGAGGTAGCACACCAAGCGGGTCCGAGGCCAGTGTCCGCTGCAGTGATGTTGATGCTGCAAGATCCGATCGCCGTCGAGACCATGAACAATCAGCTGCCGGACGGGACCGGCAATGGACTGTCTGCCTTCTACTATTCGCTGCTGCTGCTGTTGGCCGGCTTCACCGGCAGCATCGTGATCAGCATGCTGGTGGACTCGATGCTCGGCTTTGTGCCCGCCGAATTCGGTCCGGTCTATCGGTTCGCCGAACAGGTGAAGATCTCGCGATTCCGGACGCTGTTGATCAAATGGGCGTTGATGGTGGTGCTGGCCTTGCTGACGTCGGGCGTCTACATGTTGATCGCGTCGCGGTTGGGTATGCCGATCCGGCACAGCTTGCCGTTATGGCTCTTCGGGGTATTCGCGATCGCGGCGGTTGGTATCACGTCCACGTCGCTGATCGCCGTGCTGGGCGCACTCGGTCTGCTGGTCAGCATGTTTGTATTCGTGATCCTCGGGTTGCCGTCGGCCGGTGCCACGGTGCCGCTGCAGGCCACGCCGCAGTTCTTCGGCTGGCTTGCGCAGTTCGAGCCGATGCACCAGGTGTTCTTGGGCGCGCGGTCGTTGCTGTACTTCGACGGTCAGGCCGACGCCGGGTTGTCGCAAGCGCTGACGATGACCGCCATCGGGCTCGTCATCGGTCTGCTGCTGGGCGGCATCGTCACTTGGATCTACGACCGTCGCGGTTATCACCGGATTCCGCCGGGGCTGCAGGCGTCGACTGAGGCTACGAGCGCGCCGTAGCAGCGCGCAAATAGCCAGCGGGCGAACGTAATTGGACCGCGCCTAAACCGTCACGCGACTGTTATGCAAGTTTACTGCGTTATCCGTGCGGTTGATGTTGTGCTGTTTGTACCAACTTTCGCGCCGAAAGGGCAACCGTGCCGTCTCTCGCCGCCGCCT
>NZ_JBAPPI010000238.1:0-9062 GCF_049280035.1 Mycobacterium sp.
TGTGATGTCTCGGGACATCGTGCACATGTGTCTTGGGACATCGTTCACGGTTTGGCTTGTGGTTGGTAGTCCTTGGTCGGGTCGAGGTGAAGTTCTCGCAGTAGTTGCCCGTCGGTGGTGGTGATCCGGATGTGTAGGTCGTGAACGAGGATCAAGACGTTGGTGCCGGCGTAGCGACGCCCCATCCCGATGTGGTGGAGACGGCTGTTGTGGCGCAGGGTGAGTTTGCCGTTGCTATCGATGCGGTCGTGGCGGATGCGGTAGGCGCCGGTGTGTAGTGGGGTGCCGGTTGGGGTTGCTTTGGGTCGGGCGAGGTAGGCCTGTTGTGGGGTGCGACGGCTAAGTGCGCGGTGCGGGCGCACGGTGTTGTAGTAGGCGCCGAAGGTGTCCAGCTGGGCTTGTAGCTGGGCGACGTTGTGGGCGGGTATCTGGTGGATGAGCCATTTTTTGAGGGTTTGGTGGAAGCGTTCTACCTTGCCGCAGGTTTGCGGATGGTAGGGGCGGCAGTGTTGGAATCTGATGCCGCAGCTGTGCAGGGTGACTTCGAGGGCGACCCGGCCGGTGCCGCGGTAGCGGCCGGTGAAAACAGCTCCGTTGTCGCTGAGCAGGCTGGCCGGATTGCCATACGCGGCAACGGCTTTGCTGAAGCTGTTATTGACGTCACGGGCCTTAAAGACGGGTAACGTGTCGCTGCCTAAACACAGCCGGGAGTGGTCATCGATGATGTTGAGGATCTCGACGTCGGTGCGGTCGGCTAGTTGCCAATGGGTGATGTCGAGTTGCCAGCGCTCGTTGGGCTGCTCGGCCTGGAAGCGGATGTAGCTGCTTTTGGGGCGTTTGTGCGGCTGGGGGGTGACGAAGCCTCGCGCGGAGAGGATCCGCCAGATCGTGGACACCGCGGGGCTGACACCGTGGCGCCGCTGAAGGTGAAACGCGATCGTGGCCGCCCCGGCCTCATGCCCGTCGCGCTCGAGCTCCTTACGTAACGCGATGACCTCGTCTTCGATGTCTTTGGCGGTGCGGTTGGGGCTGCGAAGCGGTCTTCGTGGGCGTGGCTGCAGGCCCGCGTCGCCCTCGGCCAAGTAGCGCTGGACGAGGGTGATTACCCAGCGTCGAGAGACCCCGTAGTCGCGGGCGACCTCACTTTTACTGCGTCCTTCGACCAGCACGGCCGTGACCACCAGCTGCGGCATTCCCATCGCTCAACCCTTGTCGTCGGGTGTGCACGATGTCCCGAGACAGCTGTGAACGATGTGGTGAACTCACGCACCTCCGCCACCGCCATGTGATGAGCTTCTGGGCACCCGCGGGATCTCGGCAGCGATACGGTCCATGAGCGCGGTGTACCGCTTGACCTCGGGATCTCTGCCCGGCTTGCCGCTGCTGACCACACCTGCGGCCAGCTGGCGCTCGGGGTCGGCCCAGATCGCGATGTTGACCAGACCGAGGTGACCGAACGCTGCCGGCGCATCGCGACCGAACGGGCCGAACCTGTCGGTACCCAGCTGGAAACCCGTGCCCCAGCGGGCAGGCGCCAGCCCGGTCGCGAAATCAGGCCGCAGACGCCGACTTTGGCGCACCGCGCCCCGCAGTGTTTCCGGGCGCATCACCTGGATGCCATCGAGTTCACCTCCGCGGCACCATATTTCGGCAAACCGTGACATCTCATCGGCGTGCGAAACGGTGTTCGACGACGGGATGACGGTAGTGAGAAACATCGGTGTGTTGGTGAGCGGGATGATCTGGTGCATCGTGCCGCCGATCGCCTTGCGGAACGCGGCCGCGATCGGGGCCGGGAGCTGCCTGCCGGTGGCGTGGCTAGGCGCGACCAGCGGGATATCTTGTTCTGCCACACCGAAGTTGGTCCAGCGGAAGCTCAGCGGGTCGAGGATCTCAGTGGCCAGAATCTCGCGGATGTCCTTGCCGGTGGCGGCATAGATGATCTCGCGCATCAGCGGACCCCAGGTCAACGCGTGGTAGATGTGTACCAGCCCTGGCCGATACAGCGGCCGCAGCTCGCCGAGCCGTTGCTGCGCGTACTCGTGGTCGTCCGCCCGTTTGAGGTCGGTTCTTGGTCCGGTGGCGAAAGGAACTCCGGCGCTATGGGTCATCACGTGGCGGATGGTGGTGCGGTGCTTGCCGTGGCTGGTGTAGGCGGGCAGGTACTCGCAGACCCGATCATCGAGTGACAACTGCCCTCGTTCGACCAGCAGGTACACCACAGTCGCGGTGATCGCCTTGGCGGACGAGTAGACGCAAAACGGCGTATCCGTTTTGACCGGGATTTTCTCGGCGTCCGGCGGGTCGGTGGGGGCGTTGCCCCAGCCGTGCCCGATCGCGCGGTTGAGCACGACCTTGCCGTTGTGCCGCAGGCATAGCTGGATTGCCGGGTGCATCCCTGCCGCATACCAGTGGCGGGCGGTCTGCCAGATCCGTTCGACGGCCGCGGGGTCGATCTCGGAGTGGTCTTCATCGCCGATCGCCGTGACGGCGTCCAGGTCGGCCGGGACGCGAATCCTGCCTTGCAAGTCACCCTGTCCGGTCACGCGTGTCCCTTCTTGAGCGGAGTCGGTCGAAACCCATCCGCGAGGGTACGTGCAGCCGCGATCAGCGAGTTATCCCCAGTTGCGCTTTTATCCACGGCTACGCATTCCGGGACCGGTTCTCGTCGCCGGTCGGCGATACCATTCGAACATGCATTCGAGTTGCCGTGAGGACATCGTCAAACGGTACGACGCGCTCCACGATGCGGTATCTGACGTGCTCGAAGTGTCCTCGGATGTGCTGACCACGCCCGAATGCCTGGCCTTGCTGGAGCGCCTGGAAACCGAGACGCGGCGACTGCCGGTGGCCGGCCATCCGTTGATCAATCAGCTGGCCCGCCAAGCCAGCAACGAGGAGCTGGGCGGCAAGCTGTCACAGGCGTTGGCCAACCGGCTACGGATCAGTCGCGGCGAAGCATCGCGGCGCATCCACGAAGCCAACGATCTGGGCGAGCGTCAATCGGTCACCGGCGAACCGCTGCCGCCACGGTTGGAGGCCACCGCCGCCGCCCAACGCGACGGCGACATCGGCGCCGGTCACGTCGCGGTGATTCGTGGGTTTTGGCACCGGCTGCCCGACTTCGTCGACGTGGAAACGCGGGTGATCGCCGAGGCCCAGCTGGCCCGGCTGGGCGGCCAGCATCGCCCCGACGAACTGGCCAAGCTGGCCGACAAACTCACCGACTGCCTGCACCCCGACGGCACCTTCACCGACGAGGACCGGGCCCGGCGCCGCGGCGTCACCATCGGCACCCAAGGCCACGACGGGATGTCCCCGATCACCGGATATCTGACGCCCGAGGCCCGCGCCACCCTGGACGCCGTGCTGGCCAAACTGGCCGCCCCGCACGCCGTCGCGCACGACACCCGCAGCGCCGCCCAACGCAACCACGACGCCCTCACCGCCGCCGCACGCGCCCTACTGACCTGCGGACAACTAGGCCAACACAACGGCCTACCGGCGACCATCATCGTCACCACCACACTGCGCGAACTCGAAGCCGCCGCGGGCACCGCGCTGACCGGCGGGGGCACCCTGCTGCCGATGAGCGACGTGATCCGACTGGCCTCCCACGCCCATCACTACCTGGCGATCTTCGACAACGGCAAAGCGATCGGGCTCTATCACACCAAACGGCTGGCCTCACCAGCCCAACGCATAGTCCTCTACGCCAAAGACCGCGGCTGTTCGCACCCCGGCTGCGACGTGCCCGGCTACCTCACCGAAGTCCACCACCTCACCCCCTACGCCCAGTGCCACACCACCGACATCAACGACCTCACCCTGGCCTGCGGCGGCCACCACCCACTGGCCGAACAAGGCTGGACCACCCGCAAACGCAAAAACGGCGACACCGAATGGATCCCCCCACCCCACCTCGACTACGGCCAACCCCGCACCAACACCTACCACCACCCCGAAAAACTGCTCCGCGACGACGAAGACCCCGCTTAGCGACGGCCGGCAAGCACCGTGCACAGCGCGTCAATCAGGGCCCGCTGACCCATCAGGTTTACCGTCACGAACGTCGCGGGCTGCCCCACAGTGTTGCGCCGCATTACCCGACTGATGAGGTAGTTTGCACTCGCATAATCAACACCCGATGCGGTAGGCCGGTGGGCGATGAGTGGCTTAGGCAAGCGGTCGGCGATGATGGCGAGCATCATCGTGGCGCTGATGATGAATCCGACTGTGGCTAATGCGGATGCCGTCACCTACACAGTCGAACCGTTTGACCTCGACGGCGCTGGGATCACGATGTCAGTGACCCAAAACCAGTTGGGCGGAGCATTATGTCCCTGCGTCAAGGTGCACTACCCGGCTGACGGCCTCCACAACGACGCAGGAGTAGCGGCGCTAGCCAATGCTCCGCTGCACTCCGGTGACACCGTGCTCGGGTTCAGTCTCGGGTCGCAAGTGATCTCGCTCTACCTGGCTCAGCACACACCGCCGCCCGGAGTGCGGTTCGTGTTGTTGGGTGACACGTTTGCGCGCAACGACCAGCTCGTCGCCGTTCGGCAGGGCATTCCTGCCGACATCGCGAACAAGGTGATACTGGTGGTCCGTCAATACGACGGGTGGAGCGACTCTCCCACCAACACAGCCTCCCCCAACTACCAGCTGGCCATGCAGAACGCCCAGGCGGGTGCGGCCACCATCCACGACTATGTCAACGCCCGTCTCGATGATCCGGCCAACGTGGTGACAAATCGAGGCAACATCACTTCTGTCTTGATCCCGACCCAGCACCTGCCTCTCAACCAGCCGCGGCGATTGTCTGGGCCCAGCGCGGAGGCCGACCAGCTTGACGCCCAACAGCGCCCGCTCATTGACAGTGCCTACGACCGGCCAGGGCCGACGCCCGACCAGCTGGCCGCGTCGACTGGAGAGCAGGTTGTGAACCATTGAGACGAGAAATAGCGGATTACCACAGCATCGGTTTTCGGCCGAAATACTTTCTCGGCAATGACGCAGTGAATGGATCCCCCCACCCCACCTCGACTACGGCCAGCTCCGGTCTCCCCGTTTTACACGGCGGCGGTGCGAAGCGAGGGAAGATGACCAACATGGGTGAGGCGAAGGGCCCGTTCGGCGGGTCGTCCCAGTCCTCGGCGAGCGCTGAGGATGTGTGGGCGGTGTGGACGAACCCCGCCGAGTGGCCAGGTGATGTCATTGTGATGGCCAAGATCGACGGCCTATTCGCGGTGGGGGCGAAGATCACGATGCGGGTAAAGGGCCATCCGCCGCTGAGATTGACCGTCACCCGCGTAGAAGCGTCGATGTTGTGGACGGGAGTGGCGAGAGTGCCCGGATTGACCGAGACCATCGATCACCTCATCGAGCCCACTGACTCGGGCACATTGATTACACAGCGCACCGTCTTTACCGGCCCGTTGGCTTCGATCGCGGCACGAGCACTGGGGGGAACAGTGCGGAAGACTTTTGAGGCGACGACGGCGCACTTTGGGCGGCTGGCCGGGAGGCGCGCGTCCCACTAAGCGTTAATCCGCAGCAAGGTGAGTCATAGAGTGTTCTTCGCGTAATCGGTGCCAACCCCGCACCAACGCCTACCACCACCCCGAAAAGCTGCTCCGCGACGACGAAGACGGGCCGTAGGTACGCCGAATCGCGTTATTCCCCGGTGAACTGCGGTGGGCGTTTGGCGAAGGTTGCCGAGATCCCCTCGGACAGATCTTTGGACGGCAAGAACGCAGCATTCCACGCGGCCACGTAGCGCAGACTCGCCGATACCGCCGAAATCCGTTGCTGGTCAAGCACATCCTTGATGCCGCGGACGGTAAGCGGCGGGTTGTCGGCGATCTCGGCGGCGGCGGCGTGCGCGGCCTGCAGGGTGGCGTCGGCGTCGGCGAACACGTCGTTGACCAAGCCGATCTTCTCGGCGCGGGCGGCGTCGATGTCCTGACCGGTGAGCGCCAGTTCGCGCAGGTGGCCGTCGGAAAGGATCAGCGGCAGCCGGGCCAGGCTGCCGACGTCGGCGACGATCGCCAGCTTGACCTCACGCACCGAAAACTTCGCGTCGGCGCTCGCGTAGCGGATGTCCACCGCGGAGATCAAGTCGACACCACCGCCGATGCACCAGCCGTGCACCGCCGCGATGGTCGGGGTTCGGCAGTCGGCCACGGCGCTGATCGTGTTCTGCATGCGCAGCACTTCGGTGTGGAAATCGGTGCGGGGTCCCGCCAACGCGCCGTCAGCCAACACCGGGGCCAGCGTCCCACCCATCGCCGGCAGGTCCAGGCCGTAGCTGAAGTTGCGCCCAGAGCCGGTGATGACGATGGCCCGCACGTCAGGGTCGGCGTCCAGAGCAGCGAACAGCTCCGGTAGCTCCGACCAGAACGCCGGCCCCATCGCGTTGCCCTTGCCCGGTCCGATCAACGTCACCTGCGCAACGTGGTCTTTGGTTTCGACGGTGACGGATTCGTACGGCTGGCCCATGTCGAGACCGTACCGTGGACGTCATGTCTCCTGACCTGCGGCCCGGACCCGACTCGCCACCCACCGATGAGCTGGCCAGCGCAGAAGCGGCGCTGGGCGCCCTGCAGCAGGTGCTGCATCCGATCTCGCGCGACGAGTTGTCCAAATCCACACCATGCTCGGAATACGACGTGATGCAGCTGACCGACCACCTGCTGAACTCCATCACCCTGCTCGGCGGCGCGGCGGGCGCAGAGGTGCCGGACCGTAACACCGACCATTCAGTGGAGCAGCAGGTTGTCGGTGCGGCCCGGCCCGCGCTGGACGCATGGCACCGCCGCGGCCTGAGCGACACCGTGACCTTGGGCCCCAATGAGTTACCCGCGACGTTCGCCGTCAGCATCCTGACACTCGAACTCTTGGTCCATGGCTGGGATTACGCAGCCGCGACCAAACACCCGATGAATGTCGCCGCGTCGCTGGCCGATTACACGCTAGGGCTGGCCAAGAAAGTCATCAACCCGCAAACGCGGGCGACAGTGGGCTTCGCCGATCCGGTCGCCGTACCCGCTGATGCGTCGGCCCTCGACCGGCTGATCGCCTTCACCGGTCGCAACCCGTCGGCTGCCCGAACCTAGACGCGCTCCAGATAGAAGTAGAAGTACCGGCCGTTATCGACGACGCCTTTGCCGTTCATGATGCCCATCACCGCGTTGTCGTCGATCGTCTTGAAGTGATCGTGCACGGGCTGGCCGTCGTAGACCATGGTCGCGGTGACCTCGCCGCGAAACTCCTCCAGCCACAGGCTGGCTTCGCCCTTGCCCATCTTGACGTTGGAGAACCGGTTCCCGTCCTCGTCGAGACACACCAGCGGCTGCACGTCCGTGGGCGAGTTGAACGTCTTGCCGAACCAGCGGGCCTTCTCGAGTTGACCGTTCATGCGGTGGCCGGTGACGAACTCGCCACCTTTCCACTCGCCGAGCATGCCGTCGATGGTGGCTGGCTGCAGGCTCGCCCAATAGTCGTCGAGTTCGGAGTCGGTGAGGTCGCCGGTGCGCTCCTTGAACTCGGTGAACTTCTTGCGGGCCAGGGCGTCAGTCATCGCGATCTCCTTAAATCCACTTCTTTGCGAACGCCAGCAGCGCGTCGTTTTCCTCTGGAGCGCCGATGGTGACCCGGACACCGTCGGTGCCGTACGGGCGGACCACAATGCGTGCGTCGGCCGCCTGTTCTACGAAGTCAAGTGTGCGCATCCCCAACGGCAGCCAGACGAAATTTGCTTGCGACGGCGGCAGCGTGAATCCGGCGCCGCGCAGTGTGTCGTTGACCCGTGCGCGTTCGGCGACCACTGCGTCGGTGCGGGCGAGCAGCTCATCGGCGGCGTCCAGTGAAGCGATGGCGGCGGCCTGCGCGACGCTGGAAACGGTGAACGGCACGTAGACCTTGTCGAGGGCGGTGATCATGTCGGGGTGGCCGACCGCGTAGCCGACTCGCAAGCCCGCCAGGCCGTAGGCCTTCGAAAAGGTCCGCAGCACAACGACGTTGCTGTGGGCACCGACCAGCTCCAAGCTGCCCGGCAGCATGCCGTCGCGGATGTACTCGACGTAGGCCTCGTCGATGGCGATCAGGATGTGCGGCGGCACCGCCTCGACGAAGCGGGTCAGCACGTCCGGGTCGACCACGGTGGACGTCGGATTGTTGGGGTTGCAGACGAAAATCAGGCGGGTCCGTTCGGTGACCGCGGCGAGCATTGCATAGAGGTCGTAGGTGTGGTCGGTCAACGGCACCTGGATCGCGGTCGCACCGGCGACCTGGACCTGCGGCGGGTAGAGCTCGAAGCTGCGCCACCCGAAGATGACCTCGTCGCCCGCCGCAGCGGTGATCTGAACAAGCTGCTGGCACAGGCTGACCGAACCGCAACCCACGGCGACCTGTTCGGGCGCGAAGTCTGCGGGGCCCATCGAATTGAGGTGTGTAGCCAGCGCTGCCTTGAGCTCGACGCACCCGTTGTCGGGGTAGCGGTTGGTCACGTCGGTGGCTCGCTCGATAGCTGCGCGGACGCTGGGCAATGGGCCGAACACCGTCTCATTGCTGGCCAGTTTGATGGCGCCCGGCACCGTCTTACCTGGCACATAAACTGGCAGCCCAGCCAGCTCGGGGCGCAGGCGAGCGGTCATTTCGACAGCATATGTCCGACCTGTGTACGCTGTGCTCCGCGGCGGTTCCGGGAGCCCGAAAGGGTCCGGTACCCTCAGGAAATCCAAGGAGGCGTGCCAGAGCGGCCGAATGGGACTCACTGCTAATGAGTTGTCCTCTTACCGGGGACCGGAGGTTCAAATCCTCTCGCCTCCGCCAGCTGGATAACTGAACACATGCGCCCGTAGCTCAACGGATAGAGCATCTGACTACGGATCAGAAGGTTGGGAGTTCGAATCTCTTCGGGCGCGCTCTGCGGGATGTATGACGTCGGCTGATGCTTGACATTTCTACTTCGGTTGATAGCTGACAGTGTTTCGGCTGATGCTTTACACCTACTTCGGCTGATCCTTGACACTCCCGATATGAGGGAGTTGAGCGTGGCC
>NZ_JBAPPI010000239.1:0-2025 GCF_049280035.1 Mycobacterium sp.
CATGCTGCGCTATTGCTTGCAGTTGTTCCCCGATGCCTCAACGTATTTCCGCCCGATGATCGTCGTCTTGGCAGTCATCGGCGTCATCTACGGCGCGATAGTGGCGATCGGCCAGACCGACATCATGCGGCTGATCGCCTACACATCGATCTCGCACTTCGGTTTCATCATCCTCGGCATTTTCGTGATGACCAGCCAAGGCCAGAGCGGGTCGACGCTGTACATGCTCAACCACGGCATATCCACCGCCGCGGTGTTTTTGATTGCCGGATTCCTGATCGCGCGCCGGGGCACCCGGTCGATCGCCGCGTACGGCGGTGTGCAGAAGGTGGCTCCCGTGCTGGCCGGCACGTTCCTGGTCGCAGGTCTGGCCACCCTGTCGCTGCCCGGGCTGGCGCCGTTCATCAGCGAGTTCCTGGTGCTGATCGGCGCATACAGCCGCTACTGGCTGGCGGCGGCGTTCGGAGTCACCGCGCTGGTGCTCTCGTCGATGTACATTCTGTGGCTTTACCAACGGGTGATGACCGGCCCCGTCACCGACGGCAACGAACGGATCCGCGACTTGGTGCCGCGCGAAATCGTCGTTGTCGCACCGCTAATCGTGTTGCTCCTGGTGCTCGGAGTGTACCCGAAGCCGGTGCTGGACATCATCAACCCCGCGGTGGGGAACACCATGACCACTATCGGCCAGCACGACCCCGCACCGATCGTGCGGCCAGGTGTCGCACACGTACCGGGGACGGCGGAAGGACCGCGCCGATGACGTCTATTGCCATCCCTTCTATGCCCACTCCCAGCGTCGAATACGGGCTGCTGTCACCGATACTCATCGTCTTCAGCGTTGCTGTAGTCGGGGTACTGGTGGAGGCATTCCTGCCCCGACGAGCCCGCTACGGCGCCCAAGTCGTCCTTGCGATCGGCGGGCTCATCGCCGCGTTCGTCGCGGTGGTCGCCGTCGGCAGGCAGTTGCCGCCAAGTGGCCGCACCGCAGTGCTGCAGGCGCTGGCTATCGACGGCCCCACCCTGTTGTTGCAGGGCGCCATCCTGCTGGTCGCGGTGCTGGCGGTGATCTTCATCGCCGAACGGCGTGACGGCGAGAATGCCACCACCGGCCCGGGCGCAGCAACGGCCACCGCCCACATCGCTGCCGGGCTGGATTCTTTTACCCCGCAAGCCTCTGCGGTGCCGGACAGCGCGGCCGAACACCAGGCGATCCGCGCCGGGGTCAGGCAGACCGAGCTCTTCCCGCTGACCATGCTGGCTGTCGGCGGCATGCTGGTGTTCCCCGCGGCCAACGACCTGCTGACGATGTTCGTCGCGCTGGAAGTCTTATCGCTGCCGCTGTACCTGTTGTGCGGGCTGGCCCGTCACCGCCGCTTGCTGTCCCAGGAAGCAGCGGTGAAATACTTTCTGCTGGGCGCATTCTCGTCGGCATTCTTCCTCTACGGCGTTGCGCTGCTCTACGGCGCGACGGGCACGCTGGCGCTGCCCGGCATCGCCGATACGCTGGCCGGCAGCACCAACCAATCGATGGCGTTGATCGGCGTCGCCTTGTTGGCGGTCGGCCTGCTGTTCAAGGTCGGTGCGGTCCCGTTCCATTCGTGGATTCCCGACGTCTACCAGGGTGCGCCGACTCCGATCACCGGGTTCATGGCTGCGGCCACCAAGGTTGCGGCGTTCGGCGCGCTGCTACGCGTCGTCTACGTGGCGCTGCCGCCGCTCCATGACCAATGGCGGCCTGTGCTGTGGGCGATCTCGATCCTGACCATGGTGGTCGGCACCGTCACCGCGGTGAACCAAACTGACGTCAAACGGATGCTGGCGTATTCGTCGATCGCACACGTGGGCTTCATCCTCACCGGTGTCATCGCAGACAACCCGGCCGGTCTGGCGTCGACAATGTTCTACCTGGTCGCCTACAGCTTCAGCACGGTTGGCGCGTTCGCGGTCGTCGGCCTGGTCCGCAACCCGGACGGCGACGAAGACGCCACGATGTCGCATTGGGCCGGGCTTGGCCAGCGTTAT
>NZ_JBAPPI010000240.1:0-1863 GCF_049280035.1 Mycobacterium sp.
TCGAAGAAGCGCTCAGTTCGGCGACGCTGCTGGTCAACGCGGGTGCCATCCGGCGCCTGGTATCCATCGTCAACGGCGCCGGCTCGGCGGTCGGCGGGCGCGGCGACAAAGTCGCCGCGCTGCTCCAGCACTCCAACACACTGATCTCGCGGCTCAACGCTCGGTCGGCTCAAATCGATGGCGCACTGCGCAGTACCTCCGGCCTTGCCGCCGCGCTTTCGGCACGCCAGGACACGCTCAACGAGGCCATCGCGGCGGCCGGCCCGGGGATAAGCACGATCGAGGACAACACCGCGCAGCTGGCCGACCTGGTGGACGCCGTCGCACGTGTCACCCGCCAGCTCAACCGGTTCCCGTCCCTGCGGCGCACCGACACCCGCAGCCTGGTCGCGGATCTCAACCGCCTCTCGGCGACGTTCAACGACATCGCCGTGGACCCCGATCTCACGTTGGAAAGGTTTACCTGGATAGACACGCTCTGGCTTGCATCGGCAAAGGGACCCAACCTCGGGGCGGTCGCCGATATTGCACAACTCGCGTTCGGTTCACTACCCGATATGAACTGGCCCGGCGACCCCGCGTTTCACGGGCCTGACGGCACCGATTGGCATGCCATGGTCGGCAGCCTCAGATATGAATGGAACCTGCTGTTGAGCAGAATCTATGGCCCCGACCATCTGCCGAGGCCATGATGGTGTCTACGAACCCGCTGGAATGGTCGGCGCGACTGATCGTCGACTCCGTCCGGGCGGTTGCGCGCCGGCGTGTCGCCGTGGCGGTGGGCGGTCTTGTCCTCACCCTGCTGGCAGCGTTGACCGACATATTGGTGGGATCGCTGGGTATCAACCCGGCACGCTCGACGATCACCGTGCGAGTGCTCCTGCCAGAGTCGGGTGGGCTCTTACCGAACCAAGACGTCACGTTTCGCGGAGTAGCGATTGGCCGCGTGAAATCGGTCAACCTCACCGCCACGGGTGTGGAGGCGGTAGCCGCGATCGACGCCGACGTGCGGGTGCCCAACGACGGCGTCGTCCGTGTCTCGGCCTTGTCGCCGGCCGGCGAACAGTATTTGGATTTCCGGCCAGTGAACGACCGCGCCCCTGCCTTGACCGACGGCAGCGTGATAGGCGAGAAGCAGACAACCGTCCCGGTGTCATTGGCGCGACTGCTCGCTGGCGCTGATGGGATGCTGGCTCAGCTGGATCCCCGCCGGCTCGCCGCCATCACCGATGAGCTACGGGTAGGACATCAGGGTCCGCAAAAGCTGGCGGCACTGTTGGACGGCGGCGCCTTCCTGATCTCGACCCTCGACTCGGTACTGCCGCAAACCGTTAGCGTGCTGCGCGCCAGCCGCACCGTGTTCACGACGCTGGGCGATGTCACCCCGGGTCTGCGTCATACCTCGCAGAACCTGCAGCAGACCCTGCACGGGGTCAACGCCATGGCGGGCGGCTTTCGCACCCTCGCCGATCGCGGCGGTGTGCCGTTGACCGCCCTGGATAACATCATCGCCGACAATTCCGAGACCATGGTCCAACTGCTGGGCAACCTCACGACAGTGGCGCAGATGTTATATCTACATACTCCCGCCCTGCGGGACATGTTGGCCGCCCCCCACGGGTCGCCATTTGAGGCCATAGCGAGCATCTTCCACGACGGTGCTGTCTGGGCGATCGTGGACCCCTACCCGCGTTACGGCTGCGACTACAACCTTCCGCGGCTGCCGCCCTCCGTGCCCGATTACCCCGAGCCGTACCTCTACACCTACTGCGACAACCCGGACCCCTCCGTGCTGGTCCGCGGTGCCCGCAATGCACCGCGACCACCGGGCGATGACACCGCCGGTCCTCCGCCGGGCTACGA
>NZ_JBAPPI010000241.1:0-2839 GCF_049280035.1 Mycobacterium sp.
GGCTCCACCCGTCTTGAATGCTGCCGTAGCCGTAGTTGACCAGCACCGACATGTCGGGCTGCAGCAGATCGGCCAGCGGATTGCCGATGACGGGGATGAACCGCAGCGGGTCCAACAGCGGCAAATCCTCGGGAACCATGTAGTAGTTGGTCAGCATGTCGGCCGTCGACGTCGGCAATTGGATCGCGTCGGCGAGCTGGCCGGGAAGCGGATTGAGATACGTGATGTGGTCGAAGAGGATGCCCAAGAACGCGTTGAGGTCCGACAGGAAATCGATTGGGTACTTCGGGAAGTCGGCGAAACCGTCGTATTCGTTGGTGTAGATGTCGGTCGGGTAGAGATCGGCCGGCGTGGCGCCATCGAAGGTGATGCCCAGGCTCGGGACCGACGGATCCGAACCGGCGGGGATATCGAAGCGTTCCAGTAAGCCGCCATCGGGATTGCTGGCATCACCGACCATGATGAAGTGCACGTCATCGCTGGGCACACCTTGGGCGGCGAGTTCGGGCATGGTCAGCCCGGAGAAATCCGCGCTCTGCGACCAGCCGAAGACCACCACCGGGTTCGCGGCGTCCACTCCCCCGGCAGCGATTTGACTCTGGATCGCGGAGTCCAGAATCTGTTCCTCCTGCGCGAACGAGGTGTCGACGGGCAGGGTGTGCACGCCGGTGACCGGATACAACCCCTCGGGCGTGAACGGCGCTTGGACGGTGCCGTCGAAGCCACGCGGCTGCAGGTAGAACTGCTCGACGGCCTCTTGGTATCCCTGGCTTGCGACCGGCGTCCCGCTAGTGCCGAAGATCAATGCCGTGCCGTCGCCGAGCGGCGAATCCGCGTTGTCGACACTGGTCAGATGTATCTGTGCGTGGTGTCGCAGGGGTGGGACGGCGACGAGGGCTCCGACGACGGCGACGGCGAGGGTGAGAGCAGTTGTTGCACGGCCTGGCATGGCGTCTCCCCTGCTTGAGCGACTGTGACCGAAATTACAACACGATGTCCAGTTGGAAACAAGACCTCTTGCTGAAAAGGCGGTTGGCGCTAGAATTCGGCGCCATGGCAGCACCGCGCACCTCCGCGCAACCCCGGCCGCGCAGGATCCGCGGCCTGGACGCCGAACAGCGCCGTGAGCAGCGTCGTGAACAACTCTTGGTGGCGGCGTTCGAGCTGTTCGCCCGCGACGGGTACGCCAACACGTCGATCGAGCAGATCTGCCAGACCGCGTACGTCGGCAACAAAGCGTTCTACGACCTGTTCGACAGCAAGGAGGATTGCTATATAGCGCTGCTGCGTCAAGTTTCCGAACGCATCGAAGAGCAAGTGGCGCAAGCGATGCGGGAGTCGGCCGATGCCGACGAAGAAGAAACCGTGCGTCGGGTGTTGTCCGCGTTCGCGCACACACTGGTCGATGACCCTCGCGTCGCGATGGTGACTTTCGGTGTGGCCGCGGGCATTTCACCGCGCGTCGAAGCTCAGCGGCGGGAGAACCGGCGCTGGGCGGCGTCTTTCCTCGAAGCATTCTGGCGTCGCAACCAGCCGCCCGGTGAGCATGGCGGCGGGATCAACTATCACGCGTTGGCGGTTGCCACCGTTGGTGGACTGTTCGAGACGGTCACCGACTTTCTGCACGAGACGGATCCGCCACGGCCGCGGACATTCGACGACCTCATCTCCGATCTGAGCACGTTCATGTCGGTGGTCGAGGCCGGCATTCACGCGCGCGGCTGACCGGACCCCGTGAACTGGTCCACGACGAACGAGAGTTACCGTCGCCTGGAGGTCATCGAGACGATCGGTCTCGGCCCCACGACAACATCATCGACGTCGGTGGTGGCGCCTCGATGCTCGTCGGCCCCCTCCTCGAGAGGCTCGGCGGGAAGGCTACTTACTCGGCGGGAAGGTGCTTTAGTAGCACGGCGATCCCCAGCCATCAATTACACTGCCGTTGGCATAGATCGGCCTCAAGCGAGGGAGCGATATGACCGAGGCAGCCGAGGTGGATGCGGGCCTGCGGCAATCGCGTGAGCAAACTGTCCTAGCGCATCTCGAGGCAGAAAATCAGCAGGACGTCGCGGCGACGCTCGCGACATTCAAACCCGGTGCCGCGCGAACGGAATTGCCCGGGGAGGTCGCCGACGGTCATGACGCGGTCGCCGCCAGCTACCGTGAACTCTTCACCGCTCTTCCAGACCTGCACTTCGACATCAAGCCCGGTTCACTGTGTCACCACGGTGACCGCGTGATGACTGAGACGTGCATGCACGGCACCCACCGGGGACCCTTTCGCGGCCTGCCGCCGACCGGCCGCCGCCTCGAATGGCCGGCGTTGTTGATCTTCCAGTTCGATGGCCCCGACCTCGTTAGCGAACGCGTCTACTACGACCGCCTTTCGCTGTTCATCCAGCTCGGTGTCGCTCGCGAACTCAACACCCTGACCGGTCGGATCATGACTCTGCTTAACCACCCCGTGACGGTCGCGCGAGCGGCGCTGCGTTCGCGCAGGATCGACAATTCGTAGCGCCGCGACATCTTGATCAGTTCCCACAGCATCGACGAGTCACTGTCAGCATTTCCTGTCAGCGACCCGACAAGAGCGAGGATCGGTTATCGAGGTGTTCGTTGTGCCCGTCTCTGAGCGACTTGCCCCGCGCGAGATGCCCATACCCCGGTTGGGTAATTTCCTTGCCCTGCAAAGTCGTTCGGGAAACCGATCTCAGCTATGACTTGTGCGATGAAGCCGAAAGTCGATGCGTTAATGCGCAACTACGCAGGCGACGTGCCGGGCGCGGCGGTGCTCGTGCTGCGCGACGGTCAACCGATCGTGCGCGCAAGCTACGGCCTC
>NZ_JBAPPI010000242.1:0-4418 GCF_049280035.1 Mycobacterium sp.
AACACCTACGCGTACCCGTCGTGCACGCCTACGGGATGACCGAGGCGCCGATGATCTGCGTCAGCGAGGCCACCGACACCGACGAGCAACTGGCCAACAGCGCCGGCCGACCCATCCCGGGATCGCAGGTGCGGATCGCGGCGAACGGCGAGATCGAGCTGCGCGGCGCCAACCTGACACCGGGATACCTGCAGCACGAGCAATGGGTTAACGCGCTTACCCCGGATGGGTGGTTTCGCAGCGGCGACCGGGGCCACCTTCGTCCGGACGGGCGCATCGTGGTCACCGGCCGCACCAAGGATCTGATCATCCGCAAGGGCGAGAACGTTGTCCCTGACGAGATCGAGAACGAGCTGCTGGCCCACCCCCTGGTCGACGAGATCGCCGTGCTGGGCCAGCCGGACGAGCTGCGCGGTGAGCTGGTATGCGCGGTCGTGCGTCGTTCGCCACGCCATCGTGACGTCACCCTCAACGAACTCTGCACGTTCCTCGACGAACGCGGGCTGATGAAGCAGAAGTGGCCCGAGCGGCTCGTCCTCGTCGACGAGTTCCCGCTGACCGGGCTCGGCAAGGTTGCCAAGTCCGAGCTGGCCCGGCAGATCGCAGGAGGAACCCGATGACGGTGTTGTCCGCTGACGAACGTCAGGAACTCGCGCAGTCGGTGCGCTCTGCCTGTGAGCGACTGGCATCCGAGGACCGGGTACGGGCTGTCGCGTACGGCGAGGGCGACCGCAGCGGCGCAGACGGACACTCCGGCTTCGACACGGTGCTGTGGGACGTGCTTTGCAACCAGGTCGGGGTGGCCGCCATCGCGCTACCCGAGCACCTCGGCGGCGCAGGTTACGGTGCGTCCGCGCTGGGTGTGGTCGCCCACGAACTCGGCCGCGCGCTGGCCCCGGTGCCGTTCGTGAGTTCCACGGTGCTGGCCACCGGCCTGCTGCTCGACCTGACCGAGCGGGATCCCGACGCTGACAAGCGACTCACCGGGCTCATCGAAGGTCGTCGTACCGCCGCTGCAGCTCTCACCGGCGACGGCGGGTTGTGGCGTCGGTCCGCGGTGACGCTCAGCGCCGCCCGCACCGGGGACGACTGGCGCATCGACGGCACGGTGCGCCACGTCCTGGGCGGTTCCGCGGCGGACGACCTCGTCGTAGTCGCCATCGCAGAGCATGGCGAACCGGCGCTTTTCCTGCTCGACCCGGCCGTCGACGGCGTCGTCGCCGAGACCGAACGCGTACTCGACGGCACCAGGCCGATGGCCACCATCACGCTGAGTTCAGCGCCGGCGGTGCGGCTGTCTGGCGACGGCCCGATCGGTGACGTCGTCGAGCGCAACATCGACGTGGCGCTGGCGGTGCTGTCGGCCGAACAGGTCGGCGCGTGCGAACGGGTGCTCGAGATCGCCACCGACTATGCCCGTACCCGCGAGCAGTTCGGACGGCGGATCGGCAGCTTTCAGGCCATCAAGCACAAGTGCGCCGACATGCTGGTCGATCTCGAGTGGGCGCGGTCGGCCTCGCAGGCAGCGCTTGAGGCTCTCGACGATTCCGCTGCTGCGGCCGCCGGCGAAGCGGACTGGCGCGCCAGCATGGCCAAGGCGGTGTGCTCAGAGGCGCTGCGCAACGCGGTGAAAGCGAACGTCCAGATTCACGGTGGCATCGGCTTCACCTGGGAGGATTCCGCGCACCTGTACTTCCGGCGCGCCCGCACGGACGAGGTGGTGTTCGGCACTCCGGGCCAGCACTGGGACCGGCTGTCGGCGCTGGCCCAGCTGCTATAGGCGGCAGCGACGCGACCGGTAGGAGTTCCCTTGCCGGTCTTCTGCGCGGGTGGCTAGACTCGGTTTTAAATAACTAAATGTTTTTATGTTTCGACCCCATTGAAATGTCCTTGAGGAGCCACCCGTGCCGCTGCAGCCCTGGATGGAATTGATCTCCGTCGACGATCACCTGATCGAACACCCCAAGGTGTGGAGTGATCGTCTGCCCACCAAGTACCTGGAGGCGGGCCCGAAGATCATCGAGTGGGAACGCCCCGACAACCACCAGATGTGTCAGGTTTGGGAGTACGAAGGCCGGATCTATCCCTACATCGGCCTCAACGCTGTCGCGGGCAAAAAGCCCGAAGAGTACGGCATCGAACCGGTGCGCTACGACGACATGATCCCCGGCTGTTATGACCCGAAGGCGCGGGTGGCCGACATGGACATCGACGGCGTGCAGGCGATGACGTGCTTCCCGTCGTTCCCCCGGTTCGCCGGCGCGGTATTCGCCGAGGGCGAGGACAAGGAACTTGCCAAGTTGTGCTCGCAGGCCTGGAACGACTTCCACCTCGATGAGTGGGCCGCAACGGCGCCCGACCGATTCGTCCCCGTCGCCATGCTGCCGTTCTGGGACCTCGATGCCAGCGTCAAGGAGATCCATCGCGTCGCTGCGAAGGGCGCCAAATGCGTGACGTTCCCCGACCTGCCCGACCGGCTCGGACTGCCCTCCGTGCACTCCGATCATTGGGACCCGGTGCTCTCGGCGATGGAGGAAACCGACATGGTGCTGGCTCAGCACTTCGGTTCCGGCGGCTTCCCGCCGCCGATTGCTCCCGACGCACCTTTCGCCGTGTTCATCACGCTGATGGGCACCATGTCGATGACCTCGATGACGGACTGGCTGTTCTCTAACACCCTCTATAGGCACCCGAAGTTGAAGATCGGCCTGTCCGAGGGGGGCATCGGTTGGATCCCCTACATCCTGGAGCGCTGCGACAGCGTATGGCGCAAACACCGCTTCTACAACAACATCAACCAGGATCACCCGCCGAGCTACTTGTTCAAGAAGCACATTCACGGCTGCTTCATAGAGGATGACTTCGGCGTGGAGATGCGGCACATGATCGGCGTCGACAAGATCACCTGGGAGTGCGACTACCCGCACTCGGACTCGTTCTGGCCACAGAGCCGAGAGCGCGCGGCGCAGGCGCTGGAGAAGGTGCCCGACGACGAAGTGCACCGCATGGTCGAACTGAATGCCCGTGAGTTCTACAACTTTCCGCGGGCAGCGTGACCGGCTGTGACCGACGAAGGGGTGACGGATCGAGCAGGCGTGGAGCGGATAGAGCAGCTTCCCCGGTCGGACTGGACCGACCAGGACCTCCTCACCAAGGACGAGGCTCGCGAACGCCTCGCCGAGGAGATCGGTCGCACCCGGGCCCGACTCGAGGAGGTCCAGGCCGGCGGCCCCGATCACAGCGAGGCCGAGATCACCCTGCTGGCCCGTCGACTCAACGCGATGGAGTCGGTCCGTGACGAATACAACGACTATCTCGACGGGAAGTGATTCCGACCCGTCCTGCACCAAGGAGTGACCGGTGTCGGCTTCCCAAGACGTCCTGAAAGACCTGAAGGACTTTGAGGCGCTACGCGCGCAGATCCGCTCGTTTTTTGACAGTGCGCCAAGGCCGGCCGGCCTACGGAACTACGGGCCCACGCCCACCGCGGACGACGTCGAACCCGGCCGGATGTGGCACCGCCACCTCGCCGACCACGGCTACGCCTGCCTGCACTGGCCGCGCGAGTTCGGCGGTGCCGCAGCGACGGTGGCGTATCAGGCCGTCTTCGCCGAAGAGTGCGCACGAGCCGGCGTGCCCCGTCAGCTGAACATCACCGGGCCCGACCTGGTCGGTCCGGTGCTGATCAAGTTCGGAAGTTCAGAGCAGAAGGACCGCTACCTCGAACCGATCAGGCTGGGCGACGACGTCTGGTGTCAGCTCTTCTCGGAGCCGGGCGCCGGATCAGACCTCGCCGGCATTCGCACCCATGCCGAGCGCACCGCGACGGGTTGGCGCATCGATGGCCAGAAGGTGTGGAGTTCGGCGGCTGCCTCGGCGCGCTTCGGACTGCTGCTCGCCCGCACCGGTCCGGACAAGCACCGTGACTTGTCGATGTTCATCGTGCCCATGGACATCCCGGGGGTCACGGTGCGCCCGCTGACGCAGATGGATGGTGAGAGCAAGTTCAACGAAGTCTTCTTCGACGGCGCCGAGCTCAACGAAGACGCCCTGATCGGTGACGTTGGTCAGGGCTGGACGCTAGCGATGGTGACGCTGGGCCGTGAGCGCCTGACGTTGGGTTCGCAGGCGGTATCGATGTTCCGGCTGCACGAACGCATGGTCGACGCCGCCCGTGACCACGACCTGCTCGACCCGGTGCTGTCGCGGTCGATGACCCGGTTGTGGGCCAGGATGTGGCTGCTGCGCTATACCTGGCAGCGCGCCATCGACTCAGGCGACCTGACATCGCCCGCCTTCTCGGTGCTCAAGCTGATGACCTCAGAAACCGACCAGGACCTGGGTGACATGGCCACCGAAGTGCTGGGTACCGATGCGTGCACCGACCCCGAGGACGACGAGCTGGTGCACCACATGCT
>NZ_JBAPPI010000243.1:0-3094 GCF_049280035.1 Mycobacterium sp.
GAACGGTTCCGACAAGGGCGACGAAGACGACGGCGACGGCGGCAAATCGGATGAGCCGGACGCCGCGTCGGCCGACAACGCCGGCGACGACTCCAACGACGACGACTCCGACGACAGTGATGATGACAACGGCTCCGGCGAGGGCGGCAGCAAGCGTCGCCGACGCCGTCGCCGCCGCAAGTCCGGTTCCGGCGATGACAGCGATGACGGTCCCTCACCGGATGACCCACCCAACACCGTGGTGCACGAGCGGCCACCCCGGGCCAAGGACAAGTCCGATTCCGGCAACGGCAACGCCGAGATCCAGGGCATCGACGGCTCGACCCGGCTGGAGGCCAAACGGCAGCGCCGCCGCGACGGGCGCGATGCCGGACGGCGCCGCCCGCCGGTCCTGACCGAAGCCGAATTCCTGGCCCGCCGGGAGGCGGTCGAGCGGGTGATGGTCGTTCGTGACAAGGTCCGCGCCGAACCACCGCACCCGGGGTCCCGGTACACCCAGATCGCCGTGCTCGAGGACGGGATCGTCGTCGAGCACTTCGTCACCAGCGCGTCTTCGGCTTCCCTGGTCGGCAATATCTACCTGGGCATCGTGCAGAACGTGCTGCCGTCGATGGAGGCGGCGTTCGTCGACATCGGCCGCGGCCGCAACGGCGTGCTCTACGCCGGTGAGGTGAACTGGGAGGCCGCTGGCCTGGGCGGGTCCAACCGCAAAATCGAGCAGGCTCTCAAACCCGGCGACTACGTCGTGGTGCAAGTCAGCAAGGACCCAGTCGGACACAAGGGGGCCCGGCTGACCACCCAGGTGTCGCTGGCCGGTCGCTACCTGGTGTATGTCCCGGGGGCGTCGTCGACCGGCATCAGCCGCAAGCTTCCCGACACCGAACGCCAACGGCTCAAAGAAATTCTGCGCGAAGTCGTGCCGTCGGACGCCGGGGTGATCATCCGGACCGCTTCCGAAGGGGTCAAAGAAGACGACATCCGCGCCGACGTGACCCGGCTGCAGGATCGGTGGGCGCAGATCGCCGCGCAGGCGGAAGAGACCAAGGAGAAGGCGGCCGGCGCCGCTGTGGCGCTTTACGAGGAGCCGGACGTCCTGGTCAAGGTGATTCGCGATCTGTTCAACGAGGACTTCGCCCAGCTGATCGTGTCCGGCGAGGAAGCCTGGACCACCATCAACGAGTACGTGAGTTCGGTTGCGCCCGAACTTGTTTCGAAGCTGAATAAATACGAGACCGCCGAGCTTTCCGGGGGAGGGACGGGCCCAGACGTCTTCGCGGTGCACCGCATCGACGAGCAACTGGCCAAGGCGATGGACCGCAAGGTCTGGCTGCCCTCGGGCGGGACGCTGGTGATCGACCGGACCGAGGCGATGACGGTGGTCGACGTCAACACCGGCAAGTTCACCGGGTCCGGTGGCAACCTTGAACAGACCGTTACCAAGAACAACCTCGAAGCGGCCGAGGAGATCGTGCGCCAGCTGCGGCTGCGCGACATCGGCGGCATCGTCGTCATCGACTTCATCGACATGGTGCTCGAGTCGAACCGTGACCTGGTGCTGCGTCGGCTGACCGAGGCGCTGGCGCGCGACCGCACTCGTCATCAGGTGTCCGAAGTGACCTCGTTGGGGCTGGTGCAGCTCACCCGCAAGCGGCTGGGAACGGGGCTGATCGAGGCGTTTTCGACGACGTGTCCGCACTGCGGCGGCCGCGGAATAACGCTGCACGCCGATCCCGTCGACTCGGCGCCGGCGACCGGTCGCAAAGCCGAGTCGGGCGGCAAGAAGGGTCGGCGCTCTAAGAAGGGCAAGACCGACGAGCCTGCGGTGGCCAAAGTGCCGGTCCACACTCCCGGCGAGCATCCGATGTTCAAGGCAATGGCCGCCGCGAACGGTCGCCATGACGACGAAACCGACGACACTGACGAGTCCGCGCACACCGAGGATGTCGATGAAGTCGATGAAGCCGTCGACGGGCATGACCGGGACGACGCCGAAACCGATGGACAGATTCAAAAGCAGGTCGCGCGTGAGGCCGCCGAAGAAGACCTCGAGGATGCCGAGTTCGACGAAAGCGAGGAAGACGATGAGGTCGAACTCGACGACGACGAGGACCTCGACGAGGATCTTGAGGACGAAGACGTTGAGGACGAAGACGACGAGGACGAGGATCTTGACCTCGTCGACGATCTGGACATGGAGGACTCCGACGGCGACGACTCGGATGCCGACGACCACGAATCCGCCGCTGTCAGCGCCCCTGCCGGGCGACCCCGCCGGCGTCGGGCCGCGGCCCGGCCCGCCGGCCCACCGATCCACGAGGATTAGCTGACCGGTTTGACCCTTTAGCCGCTGGTCACGTACCCTTGACCAGTTGTCGCCAGGCCCCCTGACCGGGTTTTGGCCGGCACTCCCAGACCAGCCCGCGCACCGTGGTAGCGCGCGCCAGAAGATCAGAAGAGAAGGTAGACGTAACCATGACGACCTACGCAATCGTCAAGACCGGCGGCAAGCAGTACAAAGTCGCGGTCGGAGACGTCGTCAAGGTCGAGAAGCTCGACTTTGAGCCCGGTGCGAAGGTGTCGCTGCCGGTCGCCTTGGTCGTCGACGGCGCCACTGTGACCACCGATGCCGCGGCGCTGGCCAAGGTTGCGGTGACCGGTGAGGTGCTCGAGCACACCAAGGGTCCCAAGATCCGCATCCACAAGTTCAAGAACAAGACCGGCTACCACAAGCGTCAGGGTCACCGTCAGCAGCTGACGGTCCTGAAGGTCACCGGCATCAAGTAGCGAAGGCGACGAGACATGGCACACAAGAAGGGCGCGTCCAGCTCACGTAACGGCCGCGATTCCAACGCCCAGCGGCTGGGCGTCAAGCGATTCGGTGGCCAGATCGTCAAGGCCGGCGAGATCATCGTCCGTCAACGCGGCACCCACTTCCACCCGGGCATCAACGTCGGCCGCGGCGGCGACGACACGCTGTTCGCCAAAGCGGCCGGGGCGGTCCAGTTCGGCCTCAAGCGCGGTCGCAAGACGATCAGCATCGCCACCGCCCCGACGAATCTGTCTGAGACAGACTGAGCGTCGCGAGTGTGGAGCC
>NZ_JBAPPI010000244.1:0-1790 GCF_049280035.1 Mycobacterium sp.
CGGCCGTCAGATCGCCGCGGCGCTGGCGCTGGGCGCCGAAGGCGTGTGGTGCGGTTCGGTGTGGCTGACCACCGAGGAAGCCGAAACATTGCCCGTCGTCAAGGACAAGTTCCTGGCCGCCAGTTCATCGGATACCGTGCGATCGCGGTCGTTGACCGGCAAGCCCGCACGCATGCTGCGCACCGCGTGGACCGACGAGTGGGAGCGGGCCGACAGCCCCGATCCGCTCGGCATGCCCCTGCAGAGCGCATTGATCGGCGACCCCCAAGTCCGCATCAACCGGGCCGCCGCCCAGCCGGATGCCAAGGCACGCGAGCTGGCCACCTATTTCGTCGGTCAAGTCGTGGGCTCGCTGAACAAAGTGCAGCCGACTGCGTCGGTGGTGCTGGACATGGTGTCGGAGTTCATCGACGCCGTCGGGCGACTCGACGAGCTGGTGGACCGGTGAGCGACGAGACCCGGACGCGTCGGCGGCCGGCGGTCAGCGACGGCGACATGACGCGACGGCGTGACGAGATCATGGCCGCGGCCAAAAAAGTGTTCGCGAGCAACGGTTTTCACTCAACGACTATCGCCGAGCGCCGACGTCGCCAAGGAGGCGAATTTGGCGTACGGCTCGATCTACCAGTACTTCGATTCGAAGGACGATCTGTTTGACGAGTTCTTCGAAAAAGACAAGGCGACCGCCAAGCTGTTGCTGCGCGACGCCTATGCCCCACTAGACCCCGGGGCGGGTTACGGAACCATAACGGCTGGTCAGGGGTAATCGGTGTGGCGAATTGACCCGGGCGGAATGTTCGGGCATCATCGACAGGGTAAGCACCTCGTTAGGTGAGGCGTCTACACGGATATAGGCCACTGACCCCGAACGTCGAGAGACGCCCAGGGTCAGGACAGCTCCTCCCGGGTTAAGGGTTGAGCCCAAGTGGCTTCCGGAATCTCCGGACACGCCGTGTATTGCCAAAGCTGTGACGAGTGGGGTGCGGTTTTCCCGAGTTTTTCGGGTCTCCTGTGCTCCTGCTTGCGTGTGAATTGTGCGGTAAACCCGCACGTGGCGCGACCGCGAGGAGGTGAGGGACGAATGAGTTCCAGTTCTAGTCCGGATCGATATCCGGGCTCTGTGTCGTCCCGATCCGGTCTCCAGCGCGTCGCTCGCAGCTGAGCCTTCTTAGGCCTAGGCCGCACGTCGCCTCATCGGACGCCGTTTCGGACGGACATCGAATCCCGTTATGCCCGTTTGACTTTCCGCTTAGGAGGCGATCATGACCGCTGTACTGTACGACGAAGTGGTAACGGCGACGCCCGCACGCCGGCTCAGGGCAGTGCCTGCCCCGACGCCGATGGCAGTGCCGGCGCCCAAGCGGACCTCCAGGCGGCCCGAACAACAGCTGGTCGTCGGCGACCCGTTGGTCGTCGGAGCCGCTCGGTTGCTCTGCGTCCCGTTGCGTCAGCTCTACGCCGCGCTGTGGCGCGCCGGCGTTTTGGAGGTTGGCGCCTAACAAGACTGTCGCTCCCGGTGCTCGAGGTGCATGCCCCTCGGCGCCGGGAGCGTCGGCCTATTGCTGGGCGGCGATGAGTTCCGATAGTCCGTTTTGATAGGCGATCAGGCTGTGCCGCCACGCGATCTGGACCGGCCCGCCGCTATCGACGGTGATCTGGGCGCCAACATGCACGTAGGGCGCCGGCGGAACGTACGGCACAATGTCGAGAAAATTCACTACCCGGAAACAGCTTTCAATCGCGGCGTTGAACGCGGTGACAAAGTCGGGCAATCCGACCCGCGGGCCGGC
>NZ_JBAPPI010000245.1:0-23936 GCF_049280035.1 Mycobacterium sp.
AACGCGTGGTCGTGGCGTGGGCCGGCATGCGCGGCGGCCTGTCGCTGGCAGCCGCGCTGGCCATACCGCTGCGGCGTGCTGACGGCTCGCCGTTCCCCTACCGCGACCTGGTAATCGTGGTCGCGGCTGCGGTGATCGTGGCAAGCCTGCTTGTGCAGGGCACCAGTCTGCCGTGGCTGCTGCGCCGACTCGGACTGAGGGCTGAGGATTTCGGAACCGAAGAGAACAAAGCCCGGCTGAAGGCGGCGCGTGCCGCGTTGGAATGGCTGGACGACCATACCGGTGCCGAGAGTGCCGATGAGGCAACCAAATCCGCGCGTGCGCTCTACGAGGCCAAGGTGCGGCGCCTGCAGCTCATTCCTTCAAGAAATGATGACTCCGACGACGCCCAGGAGCTGGAAAAGTATCGGGCGTTGCGGCTGGAGTTGCTAGGAGTCGAGCGGTCAGCATTGTTGGCGTTGAGGCGTGATGGCCGCATCAACGCGACTCTGTTGCGGAGCATCGAACGCGACTTCGACCTCGAGGAGGCCCGGCTCACCGGTTCGTGAGCATCGCCGCGAGTCACTTGAGCGCCGCGGCCGCCCGTGCGATCCGGGATCCCACGTCGTAGGCCAGGATTTGCGCGGTCGCATCCGGCACCCGGCTGACGGCCGCAGCCATCCTGTCGGCGGTGCGGTCATGCAATAGCCGGCCCACCAGCGGCGCATATGTTCGCCGCGGCAACAACACCGTGACCTTGGTGCCCGGGTTGTCCTTAATCTCCTGCAGGACCAGCTCTTGTGCGGCCCGACTCAGATGGCGATCCGGGCACTCGATCATCCGCAGCGGAGTCTGGCCCTCGAAATGCTCCCAGCGCTGCCGCAGCCGCGACGCGTGCAGCGCATCGATCACGAAGTGCACCGGGGTCAGCTTGTCGGCGTGCAACCCGGTTGCATAATGCAGTGCCTCGACCACCGCGAGGTCGAAGTGGTCCACAAAGATGAATACTCGTTGCCGCGCATGCCCGACCACGTCCTGACGCTCGGTCACCAAATTCTCCAAAACCGATGCCTCGGCGCGGTATTGCCGGTTGAGCCGCATCAAGGCGAATACCAGCAGCGGCATGACAACGACGACCAGCCAGGCTCCCTCGGTGAACTTGGCCACCGCGAAGATGCCCACCACGATCGTCGACAAGATCCCCGCCGACAGGTTGATCACCAACTTACGTCGCCAACCGGGCCCACGACGGATCAGCCAGTGTTTGGTCATGCCATAGCCGGCCATCGAGAAACCGGTGAACACACCCATCGCAAACAGCGGCACCACTGCGTCGACCGAGCCGCCGGTCACGATCACCAGTGTCACCGCCAGTGCAGTCAGCACGATGATGGCGTTGGAAAACACCAAACGATGACCACGTTTCATCATCGGCCGCGGCAGAAAGCTGTCCTCGGCAATGAAACTCGTCAGCGCGGGAAAACCGTTGAAACTGGTATTCGCACCGAAGAACAAAATCGCCGCGCTGGCCGTCTGCAGCAGCAAGTACGTGATCTTCCCGATCACCCCGTTGCCGAAGACCGCCCGGCCAACCTCGGACAGCATCGACGGATATTCAGCGACAAACGGAGTGGCGTGGGTGGCATGCACCAGGTAGATGACACCAACCAACAAGAACCCGAGGACACAGGCCATTCGGGTGAGGACCCGACGCGCGTTGGGGCCTTGCGGCTGACGAAAGACATTGACCGCGTCGGTGATCGCCTCGACCCCGGTCAGCGAGGTGCCGCCGTTGGCGAACGCCCGCAGCAACACCAGAATCGTCGCGCCCATCACCAGCCCGTTGCCCTGATGGACCGGCACCGCCCCGGCAATGTGCGCCGGATCGTATTGCGGTAAACCCCAGAAAATTTGACGAACCACACCGGTCACGATCATCACCGTGAGCATGACGATGAAAGCGTAGACGGGCACGGCGAATATCCGGCCCGCCTCCCGCATTCCGCGCAGGTTGGCGTAAGACATGAGCAGCAACGCGCCTACGGTGATTGCCAAGTGGTAGGGGCCCAGTGACGGTACCGCGGACACCACCGCAAACGTGCCCGACGCGCACTGCACCGCCACGGTCACCACATAATCGATCAACAGCGCGGCCGCCGAGATCTGCGCGATGCGCGGCCCGAAATTGGCTCGCGCCACCACATAGGAGCCACCCCGTTGGGTGTAGGCCATGACCACCTGCCGATATGACGCGGTGACCAACGCCAAGATCACCAAGATCACACCGGCGATCGGAAGGACCAGCACGTACGCAGCCATCCCCGCCGCCGGCAGCAACTCGACCATAATCTGCTCGGGACCGTAAACCGTCGACGAGATCGCGTCCGGCGAAAGCGCGCCCAACGCAACGACATTCGATAAACTCTCGTGTTCCAGGTGCTCGCTGATCAGCGGCTTCCCAAGAAAGAACCGTTTCCACCCGTCGTAAAAAGTCGACGGGGCATTCTCTTCGTCAGGCAGATCAGTCACGTCTGTCACGGCCATCTGTTTCCCGCCCCTTGAACGAGCCGACTACTTTCGACCGTGAGATTAGCGCCTCCGCCCGGGTATGGCAGTTCTTAGCGAGCCGACTACGGACTCGCATCCAACCTTAGGGTTTCTGTCAGGAAGCTCTCAGATAGCCGAGGCCCGGTTTGACGAACTCGCGACCGTGATCCGGCTTCGGTATTCAGATGACCGGCAGTGTCGCCGGGGGTTCTGCGATGGACTCCGCTGATTGATCAGCATGGTTGGCGTCTTTTGCCCGGGCGGCTTGGGCCTCGGCGATGCGGGACCCTATGTCATAGGCCACGATCTGCGCGCTGGCACCCGGTATCCGGCTGACCACTCCGGCGATCTTGTCGGCAGTGCGGTCATGCAGCAGTCGACCCAGCAGCGCCGAGTATGTTCGACGCGGCAATAGCACGGTCACTGTGGTGTCCGGATGATCCCGCTTGACCTGCGAAACCAGCTCTTGGGCGGCCCGGCTCAAGTTGCGGTCCAGGCATGCAACTAATCGCAATTTGGTGGCGTGCCCGAACTCCCGCCAGCGCTCCTGCAGCCGTGTGGCGTGCGCGCCGTCCAACACGAAGTGCACCGCAACCAGTTCGTCGGCATGCAGCCCCTGTGCATAGCGCATCGCCTCGATCTCGGCGAGGTCGACGCTGTCTACGAAGACGAATACCCGATGCCGATCATGCCTGTCCAGGTCAGGAAGTTCGGTGCGCGACGTCTCCAATACGGAAGCCTCGGCGCGGTACTGCCGGTTGAGCCGCATCAAAACCAGTACCAGAATCGGGAAGACCACGACGACCAGCCAGGCGCCCTCGGTGAATTTCGCGATCGCGAAGATGCCCACCACACTCGTCGACAAGATGCCTGCCGACAGGTTGATCACCAGCTTGTAGTGCCAGCCGGGCCCGCGATGGGTCAGATGGTGTTTGGTCATGCCGTAGCCGGCCATCGAGAATGCGGTGAACACACCCATCGCGAACATCGGCACCAGCGCGTTAACGGAGCCTCCGGTGGCGACTAAGAGCGCCACCGCGAGCATGGTCAGCAGGATGATCGCATTGGAGAACACCAGCCGATGGCCGCGCTTCATCAACGGCCGTGGCAGGAAGCGGTCCTCGGCGACAAAGTGAGTCAGCGCGGGAAAACCGTTGAAGCTGGTATTGGCGCCGTTGTACAAGATCGCCGCGCTGGCCGCCTGCAACAGGAAGTACAAGACGTTGCCGATGATGCCGTGGCCGAAGACCGCCCGGCCGATCTCGGAGAGCATCGACGGATATCCGGCGGAAAACGGAACGGAACGAGTGGCGTAGCCAAGCCAGGCTACACCGGCCAACAACAGCCCAAGAATCGTAGCCATGATGGTCAGCACCCGGCGCGCGTTGAGTCCTTCGGGCTTGCGAAACAGGTTGACGGTGTTGGAAATCGCCTCGACCCCGGTCAGCGACGAGCCGCCGTTGGCGAACGCCCGCAGTATTATCAGAATCGTCGCGCCCATCACCAGGCCGTTACCCTGGTGCACCGGCACTGCTCCATCAAGGTGCTGCGGATCGTATTGCGGCAGGGTCCAAAAGATTTCACGAGCAACGCCGACCACGATCATCAGCGTGAGCATGCCGATAAACCAATACGTCGGCACCGCGAATGTCCGGCCCGCCTCCCGCAATCCGCGCAGGTTGAAATAACAGAAAATCAGCACCGCGCCGACCGAGATTTCCAGGCTGTAGGGGCCCAGCGCCGGTATCGCGGACGCCACCGCCACGGTGCCGGCCGCACACTGGATCGCCACGGTGACGACGTAGTCGATCAACAGCGCTGCGGCCGCGATCTGCGCGATCCGAGGCCCGAAATTCTCCCTGGCCACGATGTAGGAACCGCCGGCCCGGGTGTAGGCCATCACGACCTGCCGATACGACGCGGTCACCAGCGCCAAAATCACCAGGATCACGCCTACCAGCGGCAGCAACAACACAAACGCCGCCATCCCAGCAGCCGGCAGCAGCTCGACCATGATCTGCTCAGGGCCGTAAGCCGTCGAAGAAATCGCATCCGGTGAAAGCGCTCCGAGCGCAACAGTGTTCGACAACTTTTCATGCTGAAGGTCGTCGGTGATCATCGGCTTCCCGAGGAAAACCCGCTTCCATCCGTCATAAAAAGACGGCGCAATCCGCTGCTCGTCAGCCAATCCCGTCACCAGCCATTCCTAACCGATCCTGGTGCCGGCTGCCGTCTTCCTTACGGGATCTTGACACCCAGAATCCTTACGCTTTCCAGCGGAAACGCCAATCCAATGGCCAGCGCGGAAGTGGCCTGAAACAATGGACGACGTGGCAGAAGAGGCGAACACCGGCTCCGGGGGCTCACCTACGGCAGCAGACCCCAGCACCGTCTTTGCCGCGCTGGCCGAGATCATCTACCAGGGCACGGAGTCCAACGAGGTCTACGCCGCAATCTGTGTCGCCGCCACGCTGGTCGTCACGGGCTGCGACCACGCCAGCCTGCTGGTGCACCGCGACGGTCGCTACATCACCGTCGGCGCCAGCGACCGCATCGCGCAGCGGATCGACGACATGGAACGCCTGGCCGGTGACGGACCATGCGTCGACGCGATCGAAGAAGAGACGCCGCAGATCGAAACGGACCTCACCACGCCGAACCAATGGCCGAAGCTGGCCGCTCGCCTGGTCGCCGAAACCCCCGTCCGCGGGGCGATGGGCTTTCGCATCCTGGTTGATAAGCGCAAAACCGGTGCGCTCAATCTGTTCAGCGACAAGCCCAATGTCTTCGACACCGAGGCTGCCGGCCAAGCCATCGTGTTGGCATCGTTCGCCAGCGTGGCCATCAACGCTGTCGCTCAGGGCGAGGATGTGGCCACCCTGCGGCGCGGGCTGCTCAGCAACCGCGAAATCGGGAAGGCCGTCGGCATGTTGATGATGCTGAACGGGTTGGACGAGCACGCCGCCTTCGACATGCTGCGACGGTATTCCCAGGATCTGAACATCAAGCTCGCCGATGTGGCGCGGACAGTCATCGAGCACCGCGGCAATCCGATATTCGACGACGACCGGTCATCGAGCTAGCGCTGGTGGTGGCCGGCCGCCTACTCGGGCAGCCGTAGCTCGGGTTTCTCGACCTCTTCGATGTTGACGTCTTTGAAGGTGACCACCCGCACCTGCTTGACGAACCGGGCCGGCCGGTACATATCCCACACCCACGCGTCAGAGAGCCGCAGCTCGAAGTACACCTCGCCGTCTGCGTTGCGTGGCACCATCTCGACACCGTTTGCCAGGTAGAACCGGCGCTCGGTTTCCACCACGTAGCTGAACTGGCCCACGATGTCCTTGTATTCGCGGTACAGCGAGAGCTCCATCTCGGTTTCGTACTTTTCGAGATCTTCGGCACTCATCTGCTCAGCCGTCCTTCTCCGTCCCATTTGCCCGACTCCTCCGCCGACCGCGGGCGGTCCGCGTCGTCGTCGGGCGGGTCCCATTTGCCCGACTCCGCCGATTCAGGCGAGTCCGGTTCTATCTTTCCCCACCCATTGTCGGTGTGTTGACTCGGTGGGCTTGGTTTGCACTCGGACACGCCCGATTGCCAGGCTCTCCCCCGCAAGCGGGAGGTACCGGCCCGCATCGTCACCAGGCGCACCCGGCTGCCCGACGCGGTCGCCACCCGCCGGACGTTGATGAACGAGTACCGATGCTCGGGACACGGGCCCCGCTCGTTCAGCGCAGCGGAGTGCGCAATGGTGCTGTAGCCCTTGTGCTCGGCGAACCCGTAGCCCGGATGATCGACGTCCATCGCCACCATCAATCGGTCCCGGCTGACCTTGGCCAGCACACTGGCGGCGGCGATACAGGCCGCCGCGGCGTCGCCGCCGATCACCGGCAGCGACGGCACCGGCAGCCCCGGCACCCGGAAACCGTCGCTGAGCACATAGCCAGGCCGCACCGATAGCCCGGCCACCGCGCGCCGCATGCCTTCGATGTTGGCCACGTGTACGCCGCGCCGGTCAACCTCGCCCGACGGGATGAACACCACGTGGTACGCCAGTGCGTAGCGGCAGATCAACGGGTACAGCTTCTCCCGCGTCTTTTCGGTGAGCTTCTTCGAATCATCCAGCGCGGCAAGGCTTTCCAGTCGCCCCGACCCCAGCACGCAAGCCGCGACCACCAGGGGCCCGGCGCAAGCTCCGCGGCCGACCTCGTCGACACCCGCGACCGGTCCAAGGCCGCTGCGGTACAGCGCCGACTCCAGGGTGCGCAAGCCGGAGGATTTGCGAATCACCGTCCGTGGCGGCCATGTGGTGACCATGCCTAGTGATTCTGCTGCGGATTGACCGAACGCACACCACCCCATCGCGACGGCGGCCACACAATAAACCTCGCCTTACCGATGACGTTGCCTACCGGCACAGTGCCCGCCATGGGATCACCCGTGCACAGCAGTCCATTGATTGCGTCGGCGGGAGTACTCGTGCAGTGGGCCCGGGAGTCCGCCGAATGGGTGCGGTTGTCCCCCATCACCCATAGCCGCCCCTGCGGGACGGTGACCGGTCCGAACTCGGGACCCAGACACGGGTACACCGATGGGTCGGCGTTCATCGTGCTCGGATCCAGATAAGGCTCCTTCAACCGTGCGCCGTTGACCGTCAACCCGGTATTGCTTCGGCACTCCACAGTCTGTCCACCCACCGCGATGACGCGCTTGACCAGGTCGTTCTCGTCGGGAGGCACAAAGCCGATGAACGAAAGCCCGTTCTGCAGCCAGCGCACCGCGGTGTCGCGTGAGCGGATCGACTTGTAACCCACGTTCCACGACGGCGGTCCCTTGAACACGATGACGTCGCCGGGGTGCTGTGAGCCGAAACGGAAGGTGAGCTTGTCCACCATGATCCGGTCGCCGACGCAACCCGAACATCCATGCAGCGTGGGTTCCATGGATTCCGACGGGATCAGGTAGGGCCGCGCCACAAACGTCAACATGACGTAATAGAGCACCAGCGCGATCGCTGCCAGGATGACGGTCTCCCGCAGCGCCGCTCGCTTTTTGCCCTCGGGTTCGTCGTCTGCGTCAGCGGCGTCCGATTCGGTGGTGGCCGGATGGCTTGTCGCGACTTCTGGCTCAGCCGTTTCGGAGTTGGGTTGGCCCTCGGGCGACGAGTCCGTGGTTTCGGTCACTGCGTCAGCCTAGCCAGCACGGTCCCCTGCGTCGCGCGCCGCCGCCTGGCGGGTCAGCGCTTCTCTTTGATCATGGCTTTCTTGCCACGCAGCTCGCGGAGGTAGTAGAGCTTGGCGCGGCGGACATCACCGCGGGTCACGACCTCGATGTGGTCGATATTCGGCGAGTGCACCGGGAACGTCCGTTCGACGCCGACGCCGTAGCTCTCTTTGCGCACCGTGAAGGTCTCCCGGATGCCACCGCCCTGCCGACGCAGCACCACGCCCTTGAACACCTGGATGCGCTCTTTGGCGCCCTCGATCACCTTGACGTGCACATTGATCGTGTCTCCGGCACCGAAAGCCGGGATGTCGTCGCGCAGCGACGCCCCGTCGACGAAGTCCAGCGTGTTCATGTCGGGAGACACTTCCTTGCAGTCGCGGCTGCGTGCTGCACGCTGTCGGAGCGTGGACAGTCAACCAAGCCGATGGTTCGGGCATCTGGGCGCGTCTCGCAGCAGGCCGGAGCTTACCGGCCGGCCGACAACCGCTGGAGACAACTGGTCAATTGTGCCAGATCGGGACCAGGCAGTGAAATCAGCGCGAATCGCCGATCCTGCTTACCCCGCCGTGACGTGGGCGAATGGTACAGAGGGCAGTGTGAGGAGAGCCATGCGAGCGCGGCCGCTCCTGTTGATCGCCACGACAGCGATACTGACGGCGTCGGTCGCGGGCTTCCAAGCGAAGGTCTACGGCGCGCCGGATTCAGCGTCGCACCCGCCCCACGTCGCCGCACCGCCGCCGGAGTCGCCGGAGGGAATGTCCGGCGCCGCGTTCGACGGACTGTCGGCGCGCATCGAGCAGGCCACCCAAGACGCGGCGGCCAACGGCGCCACCCTCGCGGTAGCGGTCCTCGACCGCGTCAACCATCAATTGCTTTCCAACGGCAACGACCAGCTCGTCGCTATCGCGTCGGTGGCCAAGTTGTTCATCGCCGATGACCTGCTGTCGCAGAAATCGGACGGCTTCCAAGACAGCCGCCGGCTGTCGACGGCAGACCGCCAGGCGCTGGACAGCATGCTGCGCTCCTCAGACGATGACGCCGCAGAGGCGTTCTGGGCGGAGCGCGGTGACGCGATCATCACCGACGTCGCGGGCCGGTACGGGCTGACGTCCACTGCGCCGCCCAGTGACGGGCAGTGGTGGAACACGACGAGCTCAGCATCCGATTTGGTTCACTACTACGACATGCTGCTCAACGGGTCCGGTGGCTTGTCTGGGGAGCGTGCCCAGATCATCGTCGACGACCTGGCCGGGTCCACCGCAACCGGGGCCGACGGCTACCCGCAGCGGTTCGGCATTCCAGACGGGCTGTACGCCGAACCCGTTGCCGTCAAGCAAGGTTGGATGTGCTGCATCGGTGACAGCTGGATGCACCTGTCCACCGGCATCATCGGCTCCGATCGGCGCTACATCATGGTGATCGAGTCGCTGCAACCCTCCGATGACGCCACCGCGCGGGCAACGATCACCCAGGCCGTCAAGACGATGTTTCCTTCCGGGCGGATCTGAGACTTATCCGCGATCCCATAGGTCGGGACGGCGTTCACGGGTGCGCTGCTCGGAAGCCTGCTGTCGCCAAGACTCGACGCGAGCGTGGTCGCCGGACAACAGAACCTCCGGCACGTCCAGTCCACGCCAGCTCGGCGGCCTGGTGTAGGACGGACTCTCAAGCAGACCGTAAGAATGCGAATCATTCTGGTGCGAAAGCGGATTGCCCAAAACATTGGGCAGCAGTCGCAGCACGGCCTCGATGATCACCAGGGCCGCCGATTCCCCACCCGGCAACACGTAGTCCCCGATCGAGACTTCTTCTACTCGCATGCGCCTGGCGGCATCGTCGATGACCCGCTGGTCGATCCCCTCGTAGCGACCGCAGGCGAACACCAAATGCGCCTCACTGCTCCACCGCTGCGCCGTCGCCTGAGTGAACAATGCGCCCGCTGGCGTCGGGACAATGAGAAGTGTTTCCTGCGAACAGATCTCATCGAGCGCCTCGCCCCAAACGGGCGCCCTCATCACCATCCCCGGACCGCCGCCGTATGGCGCGTCGTCCACCGAGTGGTGCACATCGTGAGTCCATTTCCGCAAGTCGTGCACTTGGAGTTCGACGAGACCCGACTCTATTGCCTTGCCCGGCAACGATTCCCGCAGCGGATCCAAGTAGGACGGAAAGATCGTCACGATGTCGATCTTGATATCGGCCTTCATATCGATCCTTGCCCTCAGCTCTCTAGTTCCAGCAAGCCCTCGGGCGGATCGATTTCGACGATCCGGGATTCCAACGACACTGACGTGACTATCGCGCTCACGAACGGCACCAGCAACTCGCCGGCCTGGGCTCGCTTAACCGCCAATAGTTCGCCGGCCGCGGTGTGCAGGACCTCGGCGACAGTGCCGATGTCGAGGCCGGTCGTCGTCCGCACAAAAAGACCTTCCAGCTGGTGGTCGTAGTAGGTGTCCGGCTCATCGATGGGCGGCAGGTCCTCGGAGTCGATGACGAACAAACTGCCCCGCAGCGCGTCGGCCGCATCACGGTCGGCCACGCCGTCCAACTGCAGCAGAAGGCGGCCGCCGTGCGGACGGACCGCCGCCACCACGCAGTTGCGCTCACGATGATCGGATGCCTTGGCGCGCAACACCGTACCCGGCGCGAATCGCAACTCGGGGTCGTCGGTGCGAACCTCGACGATGACCTCGCCGGTCACGCCGTGGGCTTTGACCACGCGCCCGACTGTCAGCTCCACGGGGGTTCCATGGGCCGGGCTGCGCTACTGGTCGGTGTCCACCACATCGACTCGGATACCGCGGCCACCGATTCCGGCGACCAGCGTGCGCAACGCGGTCGCGGTGCGCCCGCCGCGACCGATCACCTTGCCGAGATCGTCGGGATGGACGTGCACCTCGACGGTCCTGCCGCGCCTGCTGGTCACCAGGTCAACTCGGACCTCGTCGGGGTTGTCGACAATGCCGCGCACCAGATGTTCGACGGCGTCGACGACGACGGTACTCATGACCCCGGTCAGCTCTCGCTGGCCGGCTCAGCCGGTTCGGCCTGCTCGCTGGCTTCAGCCTGGTCACTGGCTTCAGCCGGCGCCGCTTCATCGGCGGGCTTGGCTTCAGCCGGCGCCGCTTCATCGGCGGGCTTGGCTTCATCGGCAGGCTTGGCGCCTTCATCGGCGGGCTTGGCGGCTTCGTCGGCTTTCTGGGCTTTCTCGGCTTTCTCGGCTTTGTCGGGCGCAGCAGCCTTCTTGGCCGGAGCTTTCTTCTTCTTCGGTGTCGCGGCTTCGGTGCCGGGCGCACCGTCGGCAGCGGCCAGCGCAGCGTTGAACAGCTCCAGTTTGCTCGGCTTGGGCTCGGCGACCTTCAGTTTGCCCTCGGCACCGGGCAGCCCCTTGAACTTCTGCCAGTCACCGGTGATCTTGAGCAGCTTGAGGACGGGTTCGGTGGGCTGAGCACCCACCGACAGCCAATACTGAGCGCGCTCGGAGTCGACCTCGATGAGGCTCGGCTCTTGCTTCGGGTGGTACCTGCCGATGATCTCGATGGCGCGGCCGTCGCGGCGCGTGCGCGAGTCGGCGACGGCGATGCGGTACTGGGGATTGCGGATCTTGCCAAGCCTGGTGAGCTTGATCTTCACAGCCATGGTTGAGCGACTTCTCCTATGGGTGTCACGCTGCAATTCAGCGATCCGGGCAGGATGCCGAGATCCGGTTTTGCCTCGCGTGTCTGCCGCGCCGGGCCAGGCCCAAAAGGGCACAGTCGAGGAGCGGACAGCCGCCTATTGTGCCAGAACCAAGCCTTCAGCCAGAAATTCGCGAGATTCACAGGATTTTCTGTAAGCACTTGGTTTCCACCCGGCGGGTCATCCGCCAGCCGTCGGGGGTGCGCAAGAACTCGTCGTCGTACCACAGCCCGCAGAACATCACCTGGTCCTTATCACCAGGCAACACCATTGGGTTGAAACAGATGGTTCGCGACGACGCCGTGTCCCCGTCGAGGCGCACCGAGAAGTTGCCCAGCATGTGGAAGTACATCGGAAAATTCGGCAACACCTCGGCCAGCCAGGCCTTCACCTCCGGAAAGCGGCCCTCGATGCCCCCGAGGGCCGTGTAATCGATGTAAGCGTCGGGGGTGAACACCGCGTCGAGGTCGTCGAATCGGCGCAGATCGATGGCGGTGGAGTAATCCACCAGCAGCTGCTGGATTTCCAACCGGTCAGAGATTTCGGCCTGGCTCAACATGCGTCGATTGAACACCGCTGTCACGACAACGGGCGCCCCGGGCCGTTAAACTCACCGGGCATGCAGGCATTCCTCGCCGCGGTCGCGGCTGTTCTGGCATTCATCGGTGGCGGAGCGACGGCGCGGGCCGACGCCGGCGTGCAGCCAGTCGGCTCGGTACCAATCCCCGACGGCCCGGCGCAGACCTGGCTGGTCGCCGATCTCGATTCCGGCCAGGTGCTGGCCGAGCGGGACGAAAACGTCCGGCACCCACCCGCCAGCACGATCAAAGTGTTGTTGGCACTGGTGGCCCTGGACGAGCTGAGCCTGGACTCCACCGTGGTCGCCGACGAGGCGGATGGCCATGTCGAATGCAACTGTGTGGGGGTGAAGGCCGGCCGCAGCTATACGGCGCGCCAACTGCTCGACGGGCTGCTGCTGGTCTCGGGTAACGACGCCGCCAACACGCTGGCGCACATGCTGGGCGGCCCGGAGGCCGCCGTCGCCAAGATGGACGCAAAAGCCGCGTCGCTGGGCGCCGTCAATACCCACGCATCCACCCCGTCCGGCCTGGATGGGCCCGGTGGCTCGGGCTGGTCGACGGCGCACGACCTGGCCGTCATCTTCCGCACAGCAATGGCCAACCCGGTGTTCGCCCAGATCACCGGCGAGCCCTCGGCTGTGTTTCCCGGGAACGGCGGCGATCAGCCGATCGCCAACCAGGACGAGTTGCTGCAGCGCTACCCCGGCGCGATCGGCGGCAAGACCGGTTTCACCGACGCGGCGCGCAAGACATTCGTCGGCGCGGCTGCCCGCGGCGGCCGCCGCCTGGTCGTCGCCATGATGTACGGGCTGGTGCACCAGGGCGGGCCCACCTACTGGGATCAGGCCGGCAGCCTGCTCGACTGGGGTTTTGCCCTCAACCCGCAATCAGCGGTCGGCGTTTTGTAGGGAGCTGCCGACTCACGCCGAGTTTTGCTAGGCTGCCTATGCCGTTTGCATTCCATTCAGCAGTTGCCCTATTTTGCAGTTGCCCAATATGGGCTTTCACGGCATCGTGTCGACATGAGTCGACGCTATTTATCGGTTGAGTCGACAGCCATTGACAACCCGTCTGCGCCGCACGCAACCGCGCAGATGCCCGCAAGGAGTGAAGATCGATGATGGCCGAGAATCAACCCGCTGCGTCCGGTTCGCCTCCACAGTCTGACAAAGACGACTTCAATGCCTACGAGTCGTTGGTCGACGGGCTGGTCGTCGTATCAGTCAGCGGCAGCGTAGACATGCTCACGGCCCCGGGGTTGGCCGAGTCCCTCGATTCCGCGCTTGCCAAAAGGCCGAACGGCCTGATTGTCGACCTTTCCAAAGTCGATTTTCTTGGTTCAGCCGGGATCAGCGTCCTGATGAAAACCCGTGACACTCTTGGTGACTCGACCCCGTTCTGCGTGGTTGCCGACGGGCCGACCACGCACCGGCCGCTCACGTTGCTGGGGATCAACGAGATGATGTGCTTGTGCCGCACGCTGGACGACGCGATCAGCAAACTCACGGACCGGTAAGACGCTCAGGCCGGTAGGCCAACCCCGCTCAGCAGCGACAACAACAGCTGAGTCCGTCGCTCTTCGATGTCCGGTTGGGTTAGCACCGCGCCGACCAACGCGGCTCCGTCGAAGGTGTTAATCAGCAACGCCACCAGGGCCGGGAAGGTTTCCGGCGGCAAGCTCTCGGCACCGGGTAAGGTACGCGCGGCGTCGCAGATCTTCGTGGTGTACTGCTCGAGGACCTGTTGCAAAGTGGCGTTGAGCTTTTCGTCGGTGCGCGCGGCGATCATCAGTTCGTACATCACTGCGTTGGTGGAGCTGCTGGTGATGTCCCGCAGAATTGTCAACGCCGCTTCTAGCGCCGGACGGTCGGAGGGTATTGCGGCGACTTGCTTGGTGAACGAGTCGAGCTGACGCCGCAGCACCTCATACGCCGTGGCAGCCATGAAGTCGCCCATGGTGTCGAAGTGGCGGAACAGGGCCCCGACCGATACCCCGGCGCGCTTGGTGATCACCGCGGCGGACGCCCGGGCATATCCGACTTCGATGATCGTCGCGATGCTGGCCTCGAGCAGTCGCGCGACCGTCTCTTCCCGGCGCTGCTGCTGGGTTCTCGCCATCAGTGCGCCCCCGAGCCGGCGGGCTGTAGTTGACCCGCGGCAGCTCGCAGATAACGGCCCGACTTCACCGTCTTGCCATAGCCGTCACGGAATTGGCCGTTTCGGAACACGATTGCCCCGTTGACGCCGGTGGCCACCACGGCCGCGTCGTTGCGGTTCACCATACGGCTCAGGCCGCCGTAGAACGGAACCTTCTCCTCGTGGTAGGCGTCGACCGAGTCGTCCAAACCAGCCGGATCGATCACCACGAAGTCGGCACGGTCGCCCTCCCGCAGGGTGCCGGCGTCCAGGCCGAACCAGTCGGCAACTTCGCCGGTCAGGCGATGCACCGCGCGCTCGAGGGTGAGGAACGGCTTGCCGTCCCGCTCGGCGTCCAGCGTGCGCTTGAGCAGCCGCAATGAGAAGTTGTAGAAGGCCATGTTGCGCAGGTGTGCCCCGGCATCGGAGAAGCCCATATGGATGGTCGGCTCGGCGGCCAACTTGTTGAGTTGCTTGGGCCGATGGTTGGCGACGATGGTGGTCCAACGGACGTTGCGCTCACCGTTTTCCACCAGGACGTCGAGGAACGCATCGAGCGGGTGCAGCCCTCGCTCGTCGGCGATCGCGCCGAAGCTCTTACCAACCAGCGACTTATCGGGGCATTCGACGATCACCGCGTCGTGAAAGTCGCGGTGCCACAACGACGGTCCGAGTTTGATGCGGTCGAACTGACGGCGGAACCTGCGACGGTATTCCTTATCGGCCAGTAACGTGTTGCGCTCCAACTGATCACGCAGGTGCAGCGCCGCGGTGCCCGCGCCGAACTCTTCAAAGACCGGCAAGTCGATTCCATCGGAGTACAACTCGAACGGGACCGGAAGATGCTGGAAGCGCACCTGGGAACCCAGCAGGAAGTTCAGCAGCCGCGTGCCGAGTCCGAAGACGTGCACGGCCAGCGGCATCGACTTCGCGTCGGCGGACACCAAAAGGCTCATGCGAACGCTCTTGCGGCGCCCGAACAATGGGCTGCTGGACAGGAAGAACAACAGCCCCGACTCGGCTTTGGCCACATTGGGGGCGCTCTGCAGGATCCGGCCGCGCTTGCGCAACACCTTGATCAGCTTGCGCCGTTCCCGCCACGTCGCGAACGTGGACGGGAGCGCGCGAGAACGGAAGCGGTCGCCGTCGAGCTTGTCGATCGCGGCGTCCATTCCGGACATGCCGAGCATTCCGGCCTCGAGCGCCTGGTCGAGCAATGCCGCCATGCGGTCGAGTTCGGCGTCGGTGGGTCGCACGTCCTTGTCGGTGGCGCGATCAAGACCCAGCACCGCCGTCCGCAGATCCGAATGACCCAGCAGCGAACCCACATTCGGGCCGAGCGGCAGGTTATCGATCGCCTCGACGTATTCCGCGGGCGTCGACCAGGTCTTGTTGGCCTCCAGCGCACCCAGGACGAACTTGCGCGGCACCGCCTCGACTCGGCTGAACAGATCCGCGGCGTCATCGGCATTGGCATAGACCGTCGACAGCGAGCACATCCCCAGCAACACCGTGGTGACACCGTGGCGCACCGACTCCTGCAATCCGGGATCCAGCAGCACCTCGGCGTCGTAGTGAGTGTGCACGTCGACGAACCCGGGCGTGACCCACTTGCCCTTCGCGTCGATCACCTCGGGGCAGCCGGTCTCGTCCAGCGGCCCGCCGGAGACCGCAGCAACGACGCCGTCGCGAATGCCCAGTGTGCGGGTTTGCGGCGCACTGCCGGTGCCGTCGAACCACAAGCCGTCGCGAATGATCACGTCGTAGGTCACTGTCTTGCTCCGCATCGTTGGGGTTGCAGCGACGCTAACATAGATAGCGATTGCTCGCAATCTTTCTAGCGCGCGATTACAGCCTTCCCCTGGTTCGCCGACGCTGCGGCTCGGGACTGACCGCGCCGAGCAGCCCGGCCAGCTCGCCGACCGAAATATCGTCGAGGCGCCACACGGCGTCGATGATCTCGCCGCGCAGTGCCGCGTCGGCGAACGGTTCGCCCAGCCAGTGCAGCTTTTCCACCACCCGGTCCCACGACATCGGGCGCGTGGGTGATCCTGCGAAGTCGGACTGTTCGCGGTGCAGTTGCCGGCCGTCGTTGAGAGCGATATGGACGCGAGCCTCGGTGCGTTCGGGGTAGGCCGCGGTCAGGTCGGGTGCCGCTCTGACGTCCACCAGGGCCAGCAGCTCCTGCACGTCGTCGCGGCGCACGCGTTCGGTCTCGAGTTGCTCGGGGCCGACCTGACCGTCCAGCAGTGCGACGGCGGTGAGGTATTTGAGGTTGTAGTCCGCCTGCTCCTTGGTCGACGGGTGGTCCTTGTCGCCGTAATGCCCACCGCCGGCGATGTCGAACGCGCCCTGAAAGACCTCGAGCGTCACGGCAGCGACGTCGGCACCGGTAATGCCATGCTCGTCGCGAAGCGTCAATGTCGCATCGATGATCACCTGGCCGTGAATCAATGAGCAGTACTGCTTGAGGTAGGTCTGTTCGACGGCAGCGAGCGATCGGTCGGATGTGCGCAAGTCGATCGGCTGGTCGAATAACCGCTCGAGGCCGTTGGGGCCTTCGAAAAGCGCTCTGGGGCCCGTGATTCCGCGACTCGCGAGCATCGTGGCGTACACGGACCGCATCCCGGTGATGGCCGGTGAGATGCCTTTCCAGGTGGAAACGGGCTCCGCGTGTACCGCGGCGAGTGACACGTTGTCCGCGGCGGAGGCGGCGATCGCGTCGGCGGTGTGCGCAGCGTCGAGCCCGAGCAACTTGGCGGAGCCGGCAGCCGCCGACATGGCCAGTTGCAGCGCGTGGTTGAGGCCACGACCCATAACGGGAACTGTTGCACTGAAACGGCATTGGATCTCGTAGGCAACCGCCAGAGCCAGCAGAAAGTCTGCTCCGCTCGCGTCGGCATGTTCGGCGACGGCGAAAACCGCCCCGAAGTTGTCGGCCGGGTGGCACAACCCGCCGGGAGTCAGGTAGGTGTCGAGCAGATCGGGGTAGCGCACCAGCACCGCGTTGAAGAATGCCGCCTGATCGACTGACGCGCGTCCACCGCCGACGAACGTCGCTGTCGGGCGGCTGCTGAACTGTTCGGCGTGGGCGCGGATGGCGGGAATGAGTTCTCCGTCGAGGGCGCCGAGCGCGCAGGCAATGCTGTCGAGAACGTTGCGTTTCAGCGTCGGCATGACCCGCCCGCTCAGATCGGAGTGGTCGGCCCTGACAACGAACTCCCCTAGCTCATCGACAGCATTTGTGCGGATTTTGCCCGTCATCGCCGGTCAACTTCCTTGGTATCGAAAACTGTTGCGGCATCGGGACTGTCATCACTCGCCAGCTCGATCCGCCGACGCATGTCAGCCGACATATCCGGTACCTCGGCCAGATCGAACCAGCGAGCGTCGAGGCTTTCATCGTCTGCGGGGAACGGTTCTCCACCAGCCCAGTCCATGCGAAACACATGATCGAGGTATTGCGCATGATCGCCGTTGGCATGAACTATCCGGCGGCTTACGTGCACCCAGGCCAATCGTCGAGCAATCACGCGGATGCCGGCCTCTTCAAACACCTCTCGGACGGCACAGTCCGCGGGGTTCTCGCCCGGTTCGATGATGCCGGTGACCGGGGTCCAAGCCTGGTTGTCGGCGCGTTTGACCAGAAGCACCTGCTGATCGCGAATGACCACGGCGGTCACACCCGGCAACCACAGTGCGGCATGTCCGATGTGCCGACGAAGCTCGATGATGAATTCGGGGATCGGCATATCCAACTGTCTAACAGAGGCCGCGGTAACGAGATTGGGTGAGTCGGGTCAGCGCAGGCGGGTGATGTACTGGCCCCAAACCTCACAGACATCAGCTCTGCAGGACCACGCGCCGCTGCCGGGCCCGTCGCGCGTTCTGCTTTCCGATGCTGACGATTTCCTTGAGCGTTGCGATCAGCTGGCCAGGCCTATCGAGCAGCGCACGCGCCGCGGCCCGGGCCGCCCTAGGCCTGGTAAATAGCTGCGACGGGCGGATCTCGTGGTTGAGCACGCCGAAGAACATTAGCGTGGCTTTTGGATCCGCTGCCAGATCCCGCATTAACCGCGTCGTCAACGGTGATGCGGCACCCGGGGCACCTATATCGCTTGCAAACCAGTGCATTTCGTAGGCGTCGTCGTCGCGCCAGTGCCACCAGCGCTGCATGGCCGCGTCGGGACTGCTGTTGCCTAGTCCATCCGCGATAGCGGGGGCCAGCCGGTCGGCCTGACGGAATGCGTCACCGATGCCTTGCCCTGGCGTTGGATCTTTGAAGTGCCCAGCGTCGCCGACCAGCACCCATCCCGGGCCGGCGGCCTCGCGGAAGTATCCATGCCAGTTTGTGAGGACCCGGATTGGACCGACACGTCGCCCGTCTCCGATTACGTCGGCAAGTTCAGGCCATGCTCGTATTCCGGCGGTGAAGTTGGCGTCACGATCGGTATGGAATTCGGCTTGCTCCGCCATATCAATCCCGATCGCGGCCATGTAGAGGTCGCCGTCGGTCGGGCCGGCAAGGAAACCCCTCGCCCCCCGCCGCCTATCCGCACACGCCCTTCCCGGTCGCGCACATCCTTGAAATAGGCCCAGGCGAACATCTTTCCCGCCGATGCGACGTGATACTCGCGAGCACCGGCCAGGGAAGCGACCGTTGAATGCCGGCCATCAGCGCCGACCACCAGCTGCCCGTGGATAGGGCCGGCAGCCGTGTCCACACCGGTCACGCGACCGTCCTCGCTGATTAGACCGGTGACACGCAACCCGGTGCGAACATCGGCACCCGCCGCAGCCGCGGCGTCGACAAGCAACGCATCAAGCGTGACGCGCCGAACGCACAGACTGGACTGTCGGTAGTCGACTTCATCAAGCTTTGCCTCGATGCGGACGACATCGTCGATAACCATCGTCATGCGATCGAGCGGGACCGCCCCGGCCGCCAAGACCGCGTCGAGCAGGCCCAGCTCGTCCAGTAGCCGCACTCCGCACGGCTGGATCAGATGAGTCGACGGGGTCTCCGACGGAAACTGGGCACGTCAACCAGGCAGACGCTCAAACCCCGCCGCCTGAGCATCAATGCCAGCGGGGATCCAGCACACCGCGCACCAACAATCACCACATCGAATCGCTTCATACCGCTCCTGTGATCGTTGAAAAAACTCACTGGTCCGAGACCCTACCCAAATAATAAGAGATTAGTAAGATTTCTTAGATAACGTTTAAGTGACGGACGCATACGACGCAAGGACGCGCCGCGGACTCGTGATCGCGCCTGTTTAACGGCACGCGTCGATCAGAACGTTTGACCGCGCAAGATCACCCGGTCGGGCCGATTCAGCACCGCCGGCCCGTGACGTGGATCGTCTTTGTAGCACAACAGATCTGCGGAAGCGCCGTGGTCCAGCCCCGGTCGGCCCAGCCAACGCCGAGCATCCCAGCATGCCGCGCCCAACGCCTCGTCTGGACTCATCCCGATGCCCTTGAGCGCCTCGATCTCGTCGGCGATTCGGCCGTGGGCGACCATGCTGCCGGCGTCGGTGCCGGCATACACCGGTACGCCAGCATCCCGGGCTGCGGCCATCCGCGGATAACACTTGGCGTACAGGTCGCGCATGTGCGCGGCGTATTTCGGATAGCGGGTAGCGGAATCGGCGATGCCGGGGAAGTTTTCGGTGTTGATCAGCGTGGGCACCAAGGCGGTTCCGTGCTCGACCATCAGCTCAATGATGTCGTCGGTGAGCCCGGTGCCGTGTTCGATGCAATCGATCCCGGCGTCGATCAGCCCTGGCAGCGCATCCTCACCGAAGACGTGGGCGGTGACCCGTGCACCGTGGTCATGGGCAACGTCGATTGCTGTCTTCAGCACTTGGTCGGACCACAGCGGGGCCAGGTCGCCGACGTCGCGGTCGATCCAGTCGCCGACCAGCTTCACCCAGCCGTCGCCGCGGCGTGCCTGCTCGGCCACCAAGTCCGGCAACCGCGACTCGTCTTCGATGTCGATCGCTAAGCCGGGCGAATACCGCTTGGGTCTGGCCAGATGGCGTCCCGCGCGGATGATGCGCGGCAGATCGTCGCGGTCGTCGAGACTGCGGGTGTCGGTCGGCGATCCGCAGTCGCGCAATAGCAGCGCGCCCGCGTCGCGTTCGGTCTCGGCCTGGGTGATCGCCTCGTCGATCTCGATGGCGCCGCCGTGCACCCCTAAGCCGACGTGGCAGTGGGCGTCGACCAAACCGGGCAAAATCCAGCCGCCGTCGAAAGCCGTGTCAGCCCCGGAGACCGGTTCACTGCTGATCCGGCCGTCGACGATCCACAGCTCGACGGGTTGTTGATCGGGCAGCCCCACCCCTCGCACGTGCAGACGCACGGGTGCGGCTACTTCTTGCCCGGGAAGTTCAGCTTGGACAGATCGAAGTCGGCCAGGCCGGGTGGCAGCTCGTCCAGGCCCTGCGGCATGTTCGAAAGATCGGGGAATCCGGCCGGCGTGCCTGGCATTCCAGCGCCCAGCGGCCCGCGGGCCCTGGGCTGCGTCGGGCCGCGCTTCTTTCCCTTCTTGCCCTTGCCGCCCTTGGCTTTGCCGCTCTTCCGGGTCGCCGACTTTCGTCCTAACCCGGGTATGCCCATGCTGCCCACCATTGAGGACATCATCTTGCGGGCCTCGAAGAACCGGTCAACCAAGTTATTGACCTCCGAGACCGCCACACCGGAGCCGTTGGCGATGCGCAGCCGTCGCGAGGCGTTGATGATCTTCGGATCGGCGCGCTCCTGCGGCGTCATTCCGCGGATGATCGCCTGCAGCCGGTCGAGCTGTGTGTCGTCGACGGCGGCCAGGGCCTCTTTCATCTGACCCGCGCCGGGCAGCATCCCCAGCAGATTGCCGATCGGGCCCATCTTGCGGATAGCCAGCATCTGCTCAAGGAAATCCTCCAGCGTCAGCTCGCCGGAGCCGATCTTGGCGGCGGCGGCCTCGGCCTGCTCGGCATCGAAGACCTGCTCGGCCTGCTCGATGAGGCTCAGCACATCGCCCATGCCGAGGATGCGGCTGGCCATCCGGTCCGGATGGAAGACGTCGAAATCCTCCAGCTTCTCGCCGGCCGACGCGAAAAGAATTGGCACACCGGTGACTTCGCGAACCGACAACGCGGCGCCGCCGCGAGCGTCACCGTCCAGCTTGGTCAGCACCACGCCGGTGAAGCCCACACCCTCACGGAACGATTCAGCGGTGGTCACCGCATCCTGGCCGATCATCGCGTCCAGAACGAACAGCACCTCGTCGGGGTCAATGGCATTGCGGATCGCCGCAGCCTGGGACATCAGCTCCTCATCGATGCCCAGCCGCCCCGCGGTGTCGACGATCACGACGTCAAAATGCTTGGCCCGAGCCTCGGCCAGTCCGGCCGCGGCGACGGCGACCGGATCACCGGGACCGGCCTGCTGCGTGGCGTCGACGTCGGCCGACGCGCCCGGGTGTGGCGCGAAGACCGTGACACCGGCCCGCTCCCCCACGATCCGCAGCTGGTCGACCGCGCCCGGGCGCTGCAGGTCGCAAGCCACCAGCAGCGGGGTATGCCCTTGGCCGCGCAGCCACACCGCCAGCTTGCCGGCCAGTGTGGTCTTGCCGGAGCCTTGCAGACCGGCCAGCATCACCACGGTCGGCGGCGTCTTCGCGAACGCCAGCAGGCGAGTCTGCCCGCCCAGGATGCCGACGAGCTCCTCGTTGACAATCTTGACGACCTGCTGCGCCGGGTTGAGGGCACCGGACACCTCGGCGCCCTTGGCGCGGTCTTTGATCCGGCCGACGAACTCCCGTACCACCGGCAGCGAGACGTCGGCCTCCAGCAGCGCCAGCCGAATTTCGCGCGAGGTGGCGTCGATGTCGGCGTCGGTCAGCCGGCCCTTGCCGCGCAGCCCCTGCAGGGCGCCGGTCAGCCGGTCGGACAGCGATTCAAACACGCCGCCCAGCCTAGCGGGGCGACGATGCGCGCCGCGTAAGCGGCGGGCTGAGGAGACCGGCAATCAGGCCTAGCGGGGCGCGAGCGTGAAGCTGGCAGCACGCTCCATGATCGATGATCGCCGTCACAGCGACGATCAGGCAGATGTGGCCGAGAAGATCTTCGACATTCCACCGCCCGAAGATGTGGTGCAGGGGTGGCCCCAGGGTTTCCGATGCCCATGATGACATGAGCAGCACCGCGCAAGAGTGACGACGATGAGTGCGGACATCATTGTCGCAAGCGACTCCTCTGCTGTGCCCGTCAGACCGGCGGTTTGGTGGGATCGGGGCGAAGGTCGCGCAGTCTCGGTAGCGCGCGTGTTGATGTCAGATATTCGGTGACCGTCTCAGGCTGGATCAGCCCGAACCGGACGAGCAAGTCAATCGGGTTCAATCCCAGATACTTACCCGCTCTGATCAGGTTATCGGCGGTGACCAACCTACCCTCGCGAACCGCCTTGTAGTACGCCGATTTGCGGTAGCCGAACGCCTCGTACACCTCGGTGGCGGCAAGGGGTCGGCCCACAAGGTACGGAAGAACCACCGCCGGATCCTTATCGCGGTCCTCCATGAGTTGACAGTATCTCGGCATCTCGGCTCGGCAGACGTATCGTCCACGTTTGTGAACTGTGGCCCTGCGATGGAGCCGCTTATCGTCAAACTGTGGCGCCTAGATCATGTCGGCGATCATGCCGGCGCGGCCGTGCCCAGCACGGCGAACAGGTCGCGCTCGATCGCCGCTCGCACATCCGAGGTGGCCTCGGAGGCACTGGACGGCGGCACAACGCAGAAGACGTCGTCGACCATCGATCCCCGCGTGGTGACTTTCGCCCACGCGATGTCAACTCCGGCGCGCTCGAGTGCGCTGGCGAGTCGGGCGAGCAAGCCGGCGCGGTCGGTGGCGCGGATTTCGATGATCAGGGTGCCGGATGTGCCGTCGAACCACGCAATGCGTGGCGGGGCGCTGGAATGGCGGGCGGGGACTGCGGTCGGCGCTTCGCGCACGGGATCGCGAGTGGGTTCCCGGTCGCGCTGCTCGAGCGTGGCCAACACATCAACTTCGCCGCCCAGAGCGCTGACCAGTTGCTGACGCAACAATCCGGCGGCGGGTGGCGAACCGAAGTGCGGCGAGACCACGAATTCACTGATCGCGGCCCCCTGATGAATGTTCACCGACGCCGAATGCACGCGTAACGAGTTCAGGGCCAGCACACCGGCCGCTTTGGACAGCAGCCCACGCTGGTCCGGGGCGATCACCACGGCGTGGTAGAGGCGCTGGCTGCTGCCGGGCCGCAGCTCAACATGCACCTTCTGGTCGGCGGCCAGCGAAAGATACTCAGGGTCAAGCGGATCGGCATGAGGCAACGGCTCACCAGCGATCACCATCCTGCAGCGGCGTACCAAGTCGCGGACCAGCGATGCTTTCCAGTCACTCCACACCCCGGGTCCGGTAGCCAAAGAATCGGCTTCGGTCAGCGCATGCAGCACCTCGAGCAATATCGGGTTTCCGTCCAATGCCTCGCAGACATTGGCAATAGTCTGCGGGTCGTAGAGATCCTGCCGCGTCGCGACTTTCGCCAACAACAAGTGATGACGCACCAGCTTGGCAAGGGTCTCGATGTCGGATGGCCACATACCCAGTCTGGTGCCGATTTCAGTGGCCAGCTCGGCGCCGACCACGCTGTGATCGACACCCCGTCCTTTTCCGATGTCGTGCAGCAGCGCAGACAGGATCAGCAGATCGGGACGTGCCACCCGGGTGGTGAAAATCCTTGCCCGCGAAACGGCCT
>NZ_JBAPPI010000246.1:0-7360 GCF_049280035.1 Mycobacterium sp.
CTCGACGAGGAAGCCCTGCAGAGCGACGACGAGGACGGCACCGAGAAGCAACAGACCGAGTCGGCGGCCGCGAGTGCCGATGACGCCGACGCCGAGAAGGCCAGTGCCACCGGCGACAAGGTTGTGCTGGGCGGCGACGAAGACTTTTGGTTGAAAGTCGGCATCGACCCGATCCGGATCATGACAAGTACAGGCACTTTCTACACACTGCGCTGCTATTTCGACGACAGTCCGATCTTCCTGGGACGCAATGGTCGGATCAGTGTGTTCACCTCCGAGCGGGCCTTGGCCAGGTATCTCGCCGACGAGCACGACCACGACTTGTCCGACCTGAGCACCTATGACGACATCCGCACTGCAGCAACCGACGGCTCCCTACGGGTCGACGTCACCGACGATAACGTCTACGTACTGACCGGGCTGGTCGATGATTTAGCCCACGGGCCGGATGCGGTGGACCGTGAGCAGCTTGACCTGGCTGTCGAGCTGCTTCGCGATGTCGGGGACTACGCCGAGGACAACACCGTCGATAAGACGCTTGCGACGGAACGCCCGTTGGGCAAGCTGGCGGCCTACGTCCTCGACTCCGATTCAGAGAGCAAGCCGGCGCCTCCGTATGCCGAGGCGGTCCGGGAGTGGGAAGAGTTGGAGCGCTTCGTGGAGTCGCGGCTCAGGCGCGAATAGCGCCGCAAGCCGGCGGCGACATTCGTGTGCGCGTCACGGCTAAGGCGCGAGTAGCGCCGCAAGCCGGCGAAAGGTGCGCCAAGTCGTGACGTGTTTTAATCCCATCTATCACGTGAGCCACTTGACTGGGCGGCATGTGACAATGTGCCCGCCTCGCAGCGACAACTTCAGTCAGCGTCCTTTCATTGTGGAAACGAGTTCAAAAAAACGCTGGCATCAGCAACGAACGCCTCAACATCAACAGCGCCGAAATGCACTAGCGCCGCCATCTCCCTCATCGCGATACTGGCCGCATGACATCGATTTTGAACGGTTGTGGGGTGACACTATCTCGGTTGCAGCTACGCTCCGACCCCGAAGCGTACGGCTATACCGAGCTCGCCAACACGCTTGCGCAGAGCCAGATTGATACCGGGATTCGTTGACTTCAAAACATTCTCAGCTGACGACGAGGAACGCGCGGCGGCACGATCTCCCCACCGCACTAGGGAAGGCCTTAAAACCGTGGGCGTCGAGTTTTGCACCAATCTGGACCGTGTCGACCGCGATTGGCTCTGGCATGAACTGACCGAACACGCCTATTGGGCCAAATACCGCACCCGAGAAATGTTCGGACGACAACTCGACGCTGCCTGGCGCGTGGTCGGCGCCTACGACACGGTTGACGGCCGGATGGTGGGTTTTGCGCGAGCCTTCTCCGACGGTGCGGCCATGGCCTACCTGGCCGATGTGTACGTCCATCCCTACGAGCGCGGCCATGGCATCGGCACCGGCATTCTGCGCGTCATGATTGACGAAGGCCCAGGTCGCTACTTCCGGTGGATGCTGCATACCAACGACGCGCACGCCCTGTATGCCAAATTTGGTTTCACCGCGGCGGACTCCACGTTCATGCAGCGCAACTTCCGCCTACAGGATGTGCGTACCTGAAACGGGCTGCCCACCAGCGGATGTGGCAGGAGCGATAAACGTCACTAGCCGACCAGCACCGCAAAACGCGGTTTGATGACTTCGTCGATGATCGCCAACCGCTCGTCGAAAGGAATGAACGCCGACTTCATCGCATTGATCGTGAACCGCGCGAGGTCGGTCCAGCCGTATCCGAAGGCGTCGACGAGAGCGAGCATTTCATGGCTCATCGTCGTGTCGCTCATCAACCGGTTGTCGGTGTTGACGGTGACCCGGAACCGCGCCCGGGCGAGCAGGTCGAACGGATGCTCGGCGATGCTGTTGACTGCGCCGGTCTGGACGTTGGAGCTGGGGCACAGCTCCAACGGAATCCGCTTGTCCCGCAGTATCGATGCCAATCGGCCCAGTCGCACCGTGCCGTCCTCGGCGACGTCGATGTCGTCGACGATCCGCACCCCGTGCCCGAGCCGGTCGGCGCCGCAAAACGCGATCGCCTCATGGATGGAGGGCAGCCCGAAGGCCTCACCGGCGTGAATCGTGAAGCGGGCGTTGTTGTTTCGCATGTACTCGAAAGCGTCCAGGTGCCGGGTGGGCGGATAGCCGGCCTCCGCACCGGCGATGTCGAAACCGACCACGCCCTTGTCACGGAATCGGATCGCCAGCTCGGCGATTTCGCGGGATAGCGCGGCGTGCCGCATCGCGGTGACCAGACACCGCACGACGATAGGTCGCCCCGCTGCTGCGGCCGCCTTCTCGCCGTCCGCGAAACCCGCCAGCACGGCATCGGTGACCGCGTCGAAGGAGAGTCCCCGGTTGATGTGCAGTTCGGGGGCGAACCGCACCTCGGCGTAGACCACCGAGTCGGCGGACAGGTCCTCCACACACTCGTAGGCCACCCGGTGCAGCGACTCGGGCGTCTGCATCACCGCGACGGTGTGCGAGAACGGCTCGAGGTAGCGTTCCAGCGATCCGCTGTGCGACGAGGTGTGAAACCACCGTGTCAATTCATCGACCTCGGTGGCCGGCAGGCCGTCATAGCCGGTCTGGCCGGCGATCTCGATCACGGTAGCCGGGCGCAGCCCGCCGTCGAGGTGGTCGTGCAACAGGGCCTTCGGCGCTCGCCTGATCGCCTCCAAGCTGAGTGGCGCGGTCATCAGTTGATCCGATCGATGATCAGCGGTCGCCGGACGGGGGCTGTATCGGCCACGCTCCAGCCCACGGCAAGCTCGGCCATCGCGGACTCGAAGCGTTCGGGAGTGTCGGTATACAGCGTGAACAGCGGCTCGCCGGCGGCCACTGGCTCCCCGGGACGCCGGTGAATCTGAATCCCTGCACCGGGCTGTACCAGCTCGCCCGGACGGGACCTGCCCGCTCCGAGCCGCCATACCGTCAGCCCCACTGCCATCGCGTCGATATCGCCCATTGTGCCGCCCCGACTGGCGGTCACGGTTTCGGAGTACTTACCAACGGGCAACGGTACGGACAAGTCACCGCCTTGCGCGGCGACCAGCGCGCGAAATCGGTCCATCGCGGTGCCGTCGCGCAATGTCTGTGCTGGATCCCGGGCATCAATGCCGCCGATCTCGAGCATCTCACCGGCCAGCCGCACGGTCAGCTCCACCACGTCGGGCGGTCCGCCGCCGGCCAGCACCTCCAGCGCTTCGGCGACTTCAATCGCGTTACCGGCGGCCGCACCCAGCGGACTGTTCATATCGGTCAACACCGCGCAGGCCGGCAGCCCGTGCTCTGCGCCCAGCGCCACCATGGTCTCGGCCAGCTCACGGCACTGCGATTCCGAGCTGAGCAATGCGCCGGAACCGACTTTGACGTCGAGCACCAGCGCGCCCGCCCCCTCGGCGATTTTCTTGCTCATCACCGAGCTTGCGATCAGCGGCAGCGACTCGACGGTGGCTGTGATATCGCGCAGCGCGTAGAGCTTCGCGTCGGCGGGCGCCAGCCGGCCGGCCGCGAAGATAGCCGCGCCGACCTCGCAAAGTTGTTGGCGCACTTGCTCGTTAGTAAGATCCGCAGTGAAGCCGGCGATGGACTCCAACTTGTCCAGGGTGCCGCCGGTATGGCCGAGTCCGCGACCGGACGCCTGCGGCACCGCACCGCCGCAAGCCGCGACCACCGATACCAGCGGCAGCGTGATCTTGTCTCCGACCCCGCCGGTGGAGTGTTTGTCCACGGTCGGCAGCGGATTGCCGTCACGCCGCAAATCGGTGAAATCCATTCGCTCACCAGAGGCCACCATCGCCGCCGTCCATCGCCCGGTCTCGCCGTAGTCCATGCCGCGCAGAAAAACCGCCATCAACAGTGCCGACATCTGTTCGTCGGCGATCCGTCCGTGGGTGTAGGCGTCGATGACCCAGTCGATCGCGGCATCCGACAGCCGCCCGCCGTCGCGTTTGGTCGTGATTATTGTTGGCGCGTCGAAACTCACCCGCGGCCCTGCTCTCGCCGGGCCAGATCCCCGGGGCCGAACGGCTCGGGCAGCAAGTCGCCGAGCCGCCGGGGTGCGTCGGGATGGTCGATCAGCAGATCCGGTCCGCCGTGTTCCAGCAACACCTGACGACACCGGCCACACGGCATCAGTGGCGCGCCGCCGCCGTCGACGCATGCCAATGCGAGCAGCCTGCCGCCGCCAGTCGAATGCAGCGCGCAGACCACGGCGCACTCGGCACAGAGACCCAGGCCATATGAGACATTCTCCACATTGCAGCCGGTGATTATCCGCTGATCGTCGACCAACGCCGCCGCACCCACCGGAAACCCTGAGTAAGGCGCGTATGCCCCCTGCGCTGCTTGGATGGCCTTGTCCCGCAGCGAATTCCAGTCAATTATGTCGGTCATGGTCGCGATACCGCGGGTGTCGGGAATGCATCAGGCCACCTCGTTCACTGTCGGCTAATTCACAAGGCCACCCTAGATTCTTCGCGCCGGAAAGCGTTGGCGGACACGAAGCGGGTCATTTGACAGCAAGAATGGGTTTAGAGTCCCACCCGACGGTCCCCATCGATATGGGAGGCGCTGATGACGACGACGACATCTGCGAATCCGGCTACGCCGACACTGGGGGACGGGTCGTCGCGCGCACGGCGCCTACGACGAACCCTCTACCGCGGCGATCCGGGTATGTGGTCATGGGTGCTGCACCGCATCACCGGAGCGACGATCTTCTTCTTCCTGTTCGTCCACGTGCTGGACACCGCACTGGTGCGGGTAAGCCCGCAAACCTACAACGAAGTCATCTCGACCTATAAGACGCCGATCGTGGGCTTGATGGAGCTCGGACTGGTAGCCGCGGTGCTCTACCACGCACTCAACGGGATCCGCGTCATCCTGATCGACTTCTGGGCACAGGGCACCCGCTATCAGCGGCTGATGCTGTGGGCGATCGGGATCGTGTGGCTGCTGGTGATCGTGCCGGCGACGGTGGTCGTGGGCATCCACATGATCGGGCACTTCGGATGAGCTCCCCCGACCTTCAACTGAGCCGCGGCCAGCTCGCGCCGATACGGCAGCGCAGCCACGACCGTCCGGCCAGCCTGGACAATCCGCGGGCGCCCCGCCGCCGCGCGGGCATGCCCAACTTCGAGAAATACGCCTGGCTGTTTATGCGGTTTTCCGGCATCGTGCTGGTGTTCTTGGCGCTTGGGCACTTGTTCGTGATGCTGATGTGGGACGACGGTGTCTACCGCATCGACTTCAACTACGTGGCGCAGCGCTGGCACTCGCCGTTCTGGCAGACCTGGGACCTGCTGCTGCTCTGGCTGGCGCAGTTGCACGGCGGCAACGGTCTGCGCACCATCATCGACGACTACAGCCGCAAGGGTTCCACCCGCTTCTGGCTGAACGCCCTGCTGGCGTTGTCGATGGTGTTCACGCTGGTGCTGGGGACCTATGTGCTGCTGACGTTCGATCCCAACATTTCGTGAAAGGCGTGCCGTGATCTCCGAACACCGATACGACCTGGTGATCGTCGGCGCGGGTGGTGCCGGAATGCGGGCGGCGGTGGAGGCCGGACCCCGGGTGCGCACGGCGGTGCTGACCAAGCTCTACCCGACCCGCAGCCACACCGGCGCTGCCCAGGGCGGAATGTGCGCGGCGTTGGCCAACGTCGAAGACGACAACTGGGAATGGCACACCTTCGACACCGTCAAGGGCGGCGACTATCTCGCGGACCAGGACGCGGTCGAGATCATGTGCAAGGAAGCCATCGACGCGGTGCTGGACCTAGAGAAGATGGGGATGCCGTTCAACCGCACCCCCGAAGGCCGCATCGACCAGCGCCGCTTCGGCGGGCACACCCGCGACCACGGCAAGGCCCCGGTACGCCGAGCCTGTTACGCCGCCGACCGCACCGGCCACATGATCCTGCAGACGCTGTACCAGAACTGCGTCAAGCACGACGTCGAGTTCTTCAACGAGTTCTATGCGCTGGACTTGGTCCTCACTCAAACCCCAAGCGGTCCAGTGGCCACCGGGGTGGTCGCCTACGAACTGGCCACCGGCGAGATGCACGTCTTCCACGCCAAGGCCGTCGTGATCGCGACCGGCGGGTCGGGCCGGATGTACAAGACCACGTCCAACGCGCACACCCTGACCGGCGACGGCATCGGGATCGTGTTCCGCAAGGGACTTCCGTTGGAGGACATGGAGTTTCACCAGTTCCACCCGACCGGGCTGGCCGGGCTGGGCATCTTGATTTCCGAAGCCGTGCGCGGTGAGGGCGGTCGGCTGCTCAACGGTGAAGGCGAGCGGTTCATGGAGCGCTACGCCCCGACGATCGTCGACCTGGCGCCGCGCGACATCGTCGCCCGCTCGATGGTGCTGGAAGTGCTGGAAGGCCGCGGCGCGGGCCCGCACAAGGACTACGTCTACATCGACGTCCGCCACCTGGGCGAGGACGTGCTTGAGGCAAAGCTGCCTGACATCACCGAGTTCGCCCGCACCTACCTTGGCGTGGACCCGGTCAAAGAATTAGTCCCGGTCTACCCGACCTGCCACTACGTGATGGGCGGCATACCGACAACCATCACCGGACAAGTGTTGCGGGACAACACATCTACCGTGCCCGGCCTGTACGCGGCCGGCGAGTGCGCGTGCGTGTCGGTACATGGCGCCAACCGGCTGGGCACCAACTCGCTGCTGGATATCAATGTCTTCGGCCGGCGGGCCGGAATCGCTGCGGCGAACTACGCCCTGGGGCATGACTTCGCCGAACTGCCGTCGGAGCCGGCGGCGATGGTGGTCGGTTGGGTGGCCGACATCCTGTCGGAGCACGGCAACGAACGCGTCGCCGATATCCGCGGGGCGTTGCAGCAGACGATGGACAACAATGCCGCGGTGTTCCGCACCGAGGAGACCCTCAAGCAGGCGCTCACCGACATTCACGCGCTCAAAGAGCGCTACTCCCGGATCTCCGTGCACGACAAAGGAAAACGCTTCAACAGCGACTTGCTGGAAGCCATCGAGCTGGGTTTCCTGCTCGAGCTGGCCGAGGTCACGGTGGTCGGTGCTTTGAATCGCAAGGAATCCCGCGGCGGGCACGCCCGCGAGGACTATCCGAACCGCGACGACGTCAACTACATGCGCCACACCATGGCGTACAAGCAGGGCACCGATCTGCTCAGTGATATTCGACTGGATTTCAAACCCGTGGTACAGACCCGCTACGAGCCGATGGAACGGAAGTACTGATGAGTTCGGTTGTCGAGACCACGCCAGGCGGGGATCCGCCGTTGCCCCCGATCCCCGAGGGCTC
>NZ_JBAPPI010000247.1:0-7379 GCF_049280035.1 Mycobacterium sp.
GCGTCGATCACCAGCAGGCGAGCTGCCCGCCAGGCAGCGACGTGATGAGCGAGTCCCTTTTGGAAGGTCTGACGGCTGGCCAGCGTCGCCATGTCGCTCATCCGCACCTTGGTGGCGGCGAGTTCCTGGACATCGTCGAGCATGCTTTTGGCCACCCCCAGCGCAAAGGAAGCGTGCCCGGCCGCAGTGATGGGCATTAGCCCCATCCGGCTGGCAGCCGAGGTTCCCCGGAAAGGCTCGCGGGCGAACAGCGGCATCGTTCGGTACTCCGGAACGAACACGTCGGTGACGTTGTAGTCGTAGGAGCCGGTGCCTTTGAGCCCCTGGACATACCACCCGTCGGTGAAAGTGACCTCCTCGCGCGGCAGAAAGGCGACCCGCATGTCAGGAATGCCCTCACTGACCCAACGCATCTCACCGTTTTGCATCGGGAAAAAACCGGCGCCGATGTAAGCCGAGTGTCCGGTGCCGGAGCCGAAATTCCATGCACCGCTCAACTGGTAGCCGCCGTCGACGACTGCGCCCTGGCCGTTGGGGAAGTACTGACCGCCGATGGTGATGTGGTTGTCGTTGCGGGTGAATATTTCGGCGAAACCCTCGTCGGGAAGATACGTAGCGGCGGCGAAGGTCGAGGGTAGGTTGGCAATGCCGATCCAGCCGAAAGAACCATCTTGCCAAGCCATTTCGATCCACGTCTCGATCATCTCGGCAAACGACGGTTCGACGCCGCCCGCCGCAGTCGGATTGAACGCAGACATCAGGCCGCTGGCCCACATCTCGTCGACGATCGGCGCCGAGAGCGTCCGTAAGCGTTCGGATTCCGCGGCCTCAGCACGGACCAGGTCGCGCATCCCACGCGCTCGATCCACTACCCGGTCGCGCACTCCGGTCATCGGCGCCGCTCGTCCTCATCAGGATCGGGTGGCAGCACCATTGGATTAGCCGGCGGCCATGTCTTCACCTGGGCCTTCGCCGCTGCCTTTGCCTTCTCCTTGGCCCTTTTTCTTGCCTCAAAGGTGTCATCGTCATCGTCTTCGTCGTCCTCGGGGGTGTCGTCAGTCTCGAAGACGACCTCGTACCACCGCTTGTGGGGTTGCACCCGCATTTCGACGTCACCAGTTGGAGTCGCGCGTCTGACCTGGACGTTCTGGTTCTCTAGGCGCGGATCACGTCGGCAGATGAACGCTTCGAGCGCCTCCGCCAACGCCACACCACTGAGATTGATTTCTGCGAGCGCCCTGCCCTGGTACATAGCCACGCCGACATCTTGCACCGGAATCCCGGTGCACGCATCATTTTCCAGCCCCGCATGTCGAGGCCCTGTTGACGCCTCACCGCCTCCGGTCTTGCCAAAGCAAGGTCCGGAGGCCGTGAGTTTTAAGTTGTGTCAGTACAGCGGGATCCAGAGACCGAAGAGCCAGAAGCCCCATCCCCCAAAAATCGGGTTGAACATCGGGATCGCGTTGTACCCGTTGTAATTGAACGGCCCGAAATCACGCTGCGCGATTGCGATATCGCGCACCGGACCGTTCCATGGGCTGTTCCAACCACCGGGAGGCGGTGGACCGTTCCAGCCACCCGGGGGCGGCGGTCCGTCCCAGAAAGGCGGCGGCGCTCCGGGCGGAGGCCCGCCATTCCAGGCCCATCCGTGTTGTGACGGCGGAGGCGGCGCACCGTGGCCGGGCGCGCTGAAGCCATGCGGCACATCCCTGGGGCCGCCCATCTGGGGGCCACCCCGGTCGAAAGAACCCCTGGGCGTATACGGCGCTGATTGCGGTCCACCCGGACCGCCAGGTCCGCCCGGCCCCTCAGGTCCACGCATTGCCGGGCCAGCAGGTCCTCCCGGCCCGCCAGGTCCACCCGGTTCATGCCCCGGTCCGCCAGGCCCACCAGGTCCCCCAGGTCCAGGCCCACCAGGTCCACCGGGGCCTTGATGTCCGTTGGGTCCACCCGGCCCACCAGGTCCAGGTCCACCAGGCCCGCCGGGTCCGCCAGGCCCGCCCGGTCCCTGATGACCGCCGGGTCCGCCAGGTCCACCGGGTCCCGGACCGCCAGGTCCAGGTCCGCCGGGCCCGCCCGGTCCGCCAGGCCCCGGACCACCAGGTCCCCCGGGATCACCCGGCCCACCGGGCCCCGGTCCATCAGCGAAGGGCCCATGCCAAGTCGGAGCCGGCTTCAACGGCACGGCATTGGCAGGTCCGATGCCTACTGTCAGAGCAGAAATGCCGACGCCTGCGGCAATCGCCGCCCCTGCCACGCGCTTCACATACATCTTTGTTAGCTCCTTCCGCGCACGAAATCGGGAGCGTAGCCACCACGCAGAGCTGTGTCGTAAGAACGCCGCGTTAGGGACACGTCACATCCATCTCGAATGATTTGGTCAGCTGCTGTTGTGGGTTGGCCATGTTTACCCCCGCCGCAGTGCCTTTGATCGTGTAGGAGTTGCCGGTTTTTGTGGCCTGAACGGTGCCCTGATTCGGTGCGCCGGCCGCGTAGCCCAGCGTTGCGCCGGTGAGGTTACCCAGGCCAACCGCCTGCACGACCGGCGGATCAGCATTGCTAACCACCGCGCCAATCCCGTTTGCTGCGTCCCCGATACCGATGTTGGTGTTGCCACCAGCCTGGGTGCAGCTGACTGGACCGGTGACGTTCTGAGACTGACCGTCGATGACGACCTTCTCAGCGGCAGCCACCGGTGTGCTGGTATTGGAGCTTGTATTCGACTTGTTGCTCGAACAGCCAGCCAGACCTACTACCACGGTGGCTACGGCCGCTATGCCGACCAATATCCCGCGCTTTGCCACTGGACTCCTTTGTCTCGTCGCGCTCAAATACTGGCGGATTGCTGACAAGTGCACGCTTGAGCACAGGCCCGTGGCCGTCTCATCCTGGATGCACTTTCAGCGCTTCCCCTCCGATCGCGACCTTACGCTTTGAGGGGCGGCTGATGCAGTAGCTGCTGGTTGAGCGCTCAGGCCGGCGCTGAAGGATAGGCCGCAATCCAGCGCACCTGCGCGATCCGTTCGGTCAGTTCCTCGCTGCTGCGCTTGGGGGCGACGCCATCCGCGATGGCCTGCGCGGCGACGGCCTGCGCAATGCGCACTGCGACGTCGGGGACATCCGACCACTCCGGCAGCAACGGCTGGTCGGGGTCGGCGAGGGCGGGCGACGCATCGCCCAAGGTCGCCGCGGCAACCCGCATCATCTCGTCGGTGACTCGGGTCGCCTGGGCTGCGGTCACGGCGAGCCCCATCGCGGGGAAGATATAGACGTTATTGCATTGCGCCACAGGCCGTTCCACGCCATTGCGGCTCAGCGGCGCGAAAGGTGAACCCGTCGCGATCAGCGCACGCCCGTCAGTCCAATGGTCCAACTCGGCGGGATGCGCCTCCGCGCGGCTTGTCGGGTTCGACAACGGAAAGATGATCGGCCGCTCGGTCTTGCCGGCCATCTCACGCACGATGCTTTCGGTGAAGGCACCGGCGGCGGTGGACAGTCCCAACAGAACGCCGACATCGACCCGGTGTACGACGTCGTCAAGCTGGGCGGGCCCCGTCAGCCCCCAACTAGCCACCCGGTCGGCGGGCTGAGCGAAGTCACGCTGGCCTGCGGAAAGATCTGTGCGATCGTCGGTGAGCAAGCCCACCACGTCGACGACCCAGATCCGTTCTCGGGCAGCCTGTTCCGACAGCCCTTCGTTCACCATCTCCCGCCGGATCATGTCCAAGACGCCTATACCCGCCGAGCCTGCGCCGAGCATGACGACCTGCTGCTGCGTAAGCGGGCGACCCGCGACTTGGGCGGCACCGTGAAGTGCACCGAGGGTGACGGCGGCGGTGCCCTGAATGTCGTCGTTGAAGGTGAGCAGCTGGTCGCGGTAGCGGGCGAGGATCGGCTGCGCATGCACAGTGGCGAAGTCCTCCCACTGCAGCAGCACATCGGGCAGTTGCTCGCGCACTGTGGTGACGAATTGGTCGATGAAGGCGTAGTACTCGTCGTCGTCGATGCGTCGGTGGCGCCAACCAAGGTAAAGCGGGTCATCGAGAAGTTCGACGTTGTCGGTGCCCACGTCGAGCACGATCGGAAGAGTGCGAGCGGGATCGATGCCGCCGATGAGGGTGTACAGCGATAGCTTGCCGATCGGAATGCCCATTCCGCCGATGCCCTGGTCACCTAAACCGAGAATCCGCTGCCCATCGGTCACCACAATCACGTCGACATCGCGCTGGGGCCGATTGCGCAGCACCTCGTCGAGACAGTCTCGGTCGGGGTAGGAAACGAACAATCCCCTCGGCCGACGATAGATCTCGCCGAAACGCTGGCAGGCCTCACCGACCGTGGGCGTATACACAATCGGCAGAGTTTCGGGGATGTGGTCGTGCAGCACACGGTAGAACAGCGTTTCGTTGCGGTCTTGCAGCGCCCGGAGATAGATGTGTTTGTCGAGATCGTCGCGCCGAGTACAGAATTCATGCCAACAGTGCGCGGCTTGCTCTTCTAGAGTCTTCACCGCGGTCGGCAGCAGTCCGAGCAGACCGAATTTACGACGCTCGTCGACTGTGAAGGCCGTGCCCTTAGTCGTCAAGGCGTCGAACAGGACGGCCTGGCCCCGCTTTTCATTAGGCATCGTCAGCATCCCTTCCGTTGGAAGCCTATAACGAGTTGCGTTGGTGTGCAGTCTGTTTGACTTCGACGTGGCACCAGCCACGGCATTTGCCGACGTGTCCGCTCTCGACGAGCCCACACGGATCCAGTCCGCCCGTGATGGCTGTCGAGCCGGTGGGGTGCTGTACCCAACGGCTGACTGAGACGTAACTTGCATCCAACCGAACAGTGCCGGAGCACGCAAGCCACCTGAGCGCGCCGGGTGGAGTGACCGGCCCGGTCCCCCTGATCCAGCGGGGCCGGTTCACTACCGGGGATGCCGATTCGGCCACCAAAGCATCCGGCCGGCAGTGCTGGGCACAACGGAGCTTTGTGGCCCCACAAGATCAAGACCTCTACTGAATGCCGGTTGGGCGGCGAACCATCAAAAGCATGAACCGTTCGCTGCGAAAGTCTTGTGAGGTCAGGATGTTGGTGAAGGTTGTTCGCGGTATTTCATACCAATTCGTGGGGTATCTGTTTCTGCTTCTCGCGTCCGCCCTGCTCGGGCTGTTCGTAGAGGCTTTGGCCTACCGAAGTGGTTGGGCCGCAGTCGCCGGTGTGGCCCTGGGCGGCTCTCTTGTCGCAACCGTGGTGGGTTTCCGCAAGGCGGCCGTGAAGCTGGCCCAGTCACGCAGGGAAGCCGATCCCCTCCACTGCGTGAACATCCTCTCCGAACCCCTCCGTCAAGAGGAACTCGATCAGTACTACGTGAATTATCGCGGCGGTCAGCGGCGTGCCCAGTTGGCAGTGGCGCTCCCCGCATCGCGGCCCAACCAAAGTGAAGCGGAGGCTGTCGTGCCGAGGCGGCTGTCGGCATGATCCCGCGCCAGTGGGCGGGTACTGAGCATCACACGCTGATTCGCCAAGACTGCAGCCGGGCCGCAAAGGGCTTTCTAACCCAGCTGGGGTGCACGACCTTACCTGTGGTCAGCCTCCCACGCCTCGGCTCGCGCTTTAGCAGCTTCTTCGGAAGGGAAGGGCGAGGCTAGCGTGGTTAGGTTGCCGTCGACTTCCTCGGCGAGCCACCAGCCGTCTTCGAGCGCTCCGATCAGATACTCGCGGGTGTCGCTCCAGGCATGCTCGATAGGACTCAGCGAGGCCGCGACAGAGCCGGTGTCTTTCGTGACGACTAGCGACCAATGACCTTCGGTGAGCGCGGTCCACGTCAACGCGACAGGTTGCGGGCGAGGCCGCTGCGGAGTCATGTCGATCATTAAACGCCCCGCGCGGCGGCGTCACCAAGGTTCCAACAGGGGACGGCCCAGGGATAACACCGAGATAACACCGGTCTTGCTTCGCAGTGCTAGAAACCACATTCTAACTGCGACAATGTATGTGGTCCCGGCTGATCTCGAATCAGGAGGCAACGTGTGGGCATCATGACGACGCCGATCAAGCTTGGCAGAAGCCATTGTTATGGCGCAATCGAACCTCTCGCGTCTCACGATCCCAGGAATTCGAGCGCCTCTTGAACGAACAGCTCGTGGAATTGAAAGATGCCGCCGTGTCCGGCGTCCGGGTAGATCCGGAGCGTCGCATTGGGAAGGCGACGTGCCAGGTCGTACGAATTGGTTGTCGGCACCATGCGATCGTCATCACCGTTGGCCACCAGGACGGGATGGTGGATGCGCGCCAAGTCGTCCGGCTGCGCGAGCCCCCACTTGTGAATCGCTTTGAGGTGCGTCCGGAAGGTCCGCACGGTGATGGCCTTATCCCGGTCGTCGATGCGCTCTTTCAAGCGCTTGACGAACGCTTTGGCCTCTGACTTGCCGTTGGCCGTTCTGGTGAAGAACAGAAGTTCTTCGGGATTCTTCCGTGTGGCCAGCGCTTTGAGGTTGTCGAGGTAGCTCAGTCTCGTCACGTTGACGATGCCTGCGCCTCCGGCGGGCCCCGTCCCTGCGAGGATGATCTTTCGCAGCAGCGCGGGCTCGCGTTGTGCGATTACCTGTGTGACGAATCCGCCCATCGAGAAGCCGAGCAGGTCGACCCGATCGAATCCCAGTGCGCGGATGAACGCAATGGCGTCTTGTGCCATCGCCTCGACCGTGTCAGGTGTCTTGCCCTGTGAGGCGCCGACCCCGCGATTGTCGAAGGTGATGACGCGGTGCTTCGCGGCGATGCCGTCGACGACTCTAGGGTCCCAATTGTCGAGGTTCGCGGCCAGGTGATTGAGGAAGATCACCGGTATGCCGGTATCGACGCCGAGCTCGCGGTAGACGAATCGAGTACCGCCAACGGAAACCGACTTTGTCGGCGCGTTCTTGTATGACGTGCCACCCAAGCGAGAGTCTTTCATAATCGTTTCCTTTCATGCTCGTTTGTTGATGGCATGAGCTGTCCCGTCGTCGATGTGGCCCGGCCTCATTGGATGGGAAGGCCTTCACAGGCACGTTAGATCGATTCGGGCAGAGTCCGTCCGGTGGCGGACGACTCCTGCACACCGTGCACATTTCTGGGCACGCGGTGAGGCGTTCTACGGTGAAACGCCAGCTGGGTTGGGCGACTCTCAGCGTGCCGGCCGCCGGTGAGCGCGCCGGTGATGGGAGTTCAGGTTCGCGGTCCGAGCGCGGTGTGGATGGAACGCACCGCGCCTGCACCCTCGCCGACGGCCGAGGCCACGCGTTTCACCGAGGTCAGGCGGACGTCTCCGGCGGCGAATACGCTGGGCATGCTGGTTTCAAACGGCAGTGGTGGGCGCCCCAGCGCTGTCCAGGTGGCGCCGAGTTCTTCGG